>CAMGPO010000001.1 GCA_946060825.1 uncultured Clostridia bacterium
TGTATCGCAGAGAGCTCCCTTGTAAGGAACACGACCTTCAACGCCTTCCGGAACAAGTTTCTTAGTATCCTTGCCATCCTGGAAATATCTGTCCTTGGAACCGCATTCCATAGCACCCATACTTCCCATGCCTCTGTACACCTTGAATGAACGTCCCTGGAATATTTCTGTTGCACCCGGAGCTTCTTCACATCCGGCAAGGAGAGAACCAAGCATTACAACGCTTGCACCGGCTGCGAGAGCCTTAACAATATCACCTGAATACTTGATACCGCCGTCAGCGATAACAGGAATACCGTATTTTTGAGCAACTGAAGCAACATCATATACAGCTGTAATCTGTGGGCCGCGGAAGCGGCCGCCGTCGTTGGCCGTCACGCTGACCAGATAGGAGAGGGTGTTGGTTTCCGGATCAAAGCCCGTTGTCTCCGTTGAGACCGCGGAAACCGTGTCGCCGTCGGGGCCAAACCAGGCGACTGCCTCTTCAAAGTCCATGGTCCTCAGATCCTCATAGTGGGCCGGGCGAGTACAGATAAGGAGATTGTCGGGCATGACGCCGGTGTTGTACACCTCACCCGTCTCCGGGTCGGTTCCCAGATAGGGCGTGAGATCGACAGAGTCCGGAAGTGTGATATCGAGATTCAGGTAGAGCATCGTCTCGTCGCCGATGGTCTGATGGACGCGGAGAGTCACACCGCCGCACTGGGACACGGCGGAGATCTCCTGGACGGCGTTTTCCGACTGGTTCAGCACCGCCTCTGAAGGGGCAAACCGGTCGAGAAATACCTGATCCCAATGGGTCGCCAGATAAGCCGCCGAGGCCGTCAGCACCAGCAGAAAGACCGCCGCCACCAACATGGCCGCCCGGCGGCCCAGGTGCCAGGACTTGTGGACTTTTCTATTCATGGCCCGCTCCGCCTCCAACAGGTAGGCGTTGTCCAGATATTCCAGGGATTTCAGCAGCTCAGTCTCCTTCATATTGCAACGCCCTCCTCCTGCAGCCGGGTCCGCAGCTTCTTCCGGGTCCGGAACAACGTGTTTTTCACATGGCTCTCTGAGATATCCAGCTTTTCCGCAATCTCGCGGATAGAATAGGCATACCAGTAGCGGCTGACGAAGATGATGCGGCTCCGCGCATCCAGGGTGCCGAGGAAACAGTTGATCGTCTCTCCCAGCTCCCGGGCAGCCCAGATATCCTCCACATCCGTCTGGTCAGGCAAGATATCCGCCACCTCCGAGAGCAGAACATCCATATCGCTGTTCCGTTTCCGGGCCAGACGGTATTCCAGCCGGTCAATGGCAGTATTCCGGGCAATGCGGGCCAGGAACAGCTTGAGTACATCAGGCCGTTTGGGCGGGATGGTTCGCCAGGCGTCGTGATAGGTATCGTTGACGACCTCCTCCGCATCATCCTCGCTGTGGAGGATTCGGTAGGCGATGGTGTTCAGATAGGCGCCGTACTTGACGGCCGTCTCCGTGATCGCCGACTCCGACCGGGCGAAGTACAGATCGATGATCTCTTTGTCGTTCATGATGGTTCCTCTCCGGGAGCCTCCTATTTATTGAGTCGGGAAAGTTGCTCCTTTGGTTTTCTCCATTCTATCATATTCCTCTGTTTTTTCCACCCCTGTTTCCCAAAAAAGGATCCGGGGCGAGGCCCCGGATCCTGTTATGCGATGGGAATCAGCAGGAGAGCGCCCTCTTCCATGCTGTCGTCCTCCAGGCCATTGGCCTCCCGGATGGCGCGGATGGTTGAGCCTGCCGCCTTGGCCAGATCCCAGAGCCGATCCTGTCTGCCTGCCCTCCGGACGATCAGGGAGGGCCGATCGGAAGCATCGGGCAATGGCTCGCCGACAAAGGCGGCACGGATCGTCTGCAACGGCTTCTCCGCAAAGCAACGCGCCCGGATGGTGACGGGACAGGAGATTGTGCCTCCGCTTCCACCCATGGAGACGAAGCAGTTTCCACTCCGATCGGTGTCGGCCATGCAGACGGAGCCGTCGGCGAGAGCAAAGGTGCCGGACTCCTCTGTCCGTACCGTTTCGCCGCAGAGCTGCCCCTCCTCGTTATAGTAGAGGGCGTGCATGATGACGGCCGTCCCGGCCGTGACCTCGTCCCGGCCACGGCGGCAAACCGGGAAATCCACCCAGGCCGTGCAGTCCACCAGCTTTCTCGGCTGGCCACTGAGAGCCGCCTCTGCCGTTCCGGCTGAGGCTGGTTCGTCCAGCAGCTGACGAACGCGGAAAGACTCGAACTGGGCCTCAAATTCGTTGCCGGCACAGTAGCCGTCGGCGATCAGCGGCAGCTCGATCTTCTTCCAGACCACGGCCTGCAGCCGCAGTCCGACGTCGGCCAGGTAGCCGCCGCTCTCCTCTTCTTCCAGCTGGAAGTCGGTCAGCGAGGCTGTGACAACGGCCTTACCGCCGGTCAGATTCCCGTCCAGCTCGATGTACTGGGAGACGGGAAGCTGCACGTCAAAGGCGGCCAGCTGGCCGTTCTCCAGCAGGTACACCAGATGCAGGGACACCGCTCCCTTGACAACCACCCGGTCCTCGGCAACAGTTGTCTCCCCAGTCTGGATTTCCGGCACCGCCTTCAGGATCCTCCGCACCTCACCGCCGGCCTGGGGCAGCTCCACCGGCTCGGAAAAGGAGGTCTGCTTCTCCCCGGCAGACACCGGAAAATAGCCTGCCTCCGTAGTACGCAGGAGCTGCACCGGATCACCCTGCTCCGTATCCCAGAGCTGCAGGGACGCCGGTCCATAGGCGCAGAGGCGGACGGCATAGCTGACCCGCAGCAAAAGCTTCCGCGAGTTGAGAATCCGCGCGTCGACAGAACGGATACGCAGCTCCGCTGTGGCGCGGCTGTTGTTCCGGATCTCCTCCCGGGACAGCTTGACCGAAAAGGGCAGATAGGCATCTACCCAGTGCGGCTGTTCCTCTCCTTCGGCCATATAGAGGATCATGCCCTGAAAAGCGCCGGAGACCGCCAGACCGCCCGCCTGGACCTCCTGATCCCGGAGACAGCAGACAGCGCTGCAGTCCACGACCGCGCGGACGTCCGGGCTGCTGTCCGGAACGATCAGCTCCGCCGTCTCCTCCTGGTAGAGCACCTCCACGGCCTGCTCCTGGAGGTATTCGATGGGTCTTTCCCGAAAATCGATATCCATTTCTCGTCCTCCCCGTATGTTCTGTTACCATTCTACGAAGCAGGGGTCGAGAATATGACAGTCTCAGCGGAGAAACAGAAACAGGCCCAGGCCAAGAAACAGCAGACCAGCCATAACCAGCAAAAATCCGGATGTAAACAGACAACTCACCAGCAGGCCCAGGCCAAAGGCAGCCAGCAGGATGCCGATGATACATTGTTTCCTGCACATAAAGAATCGCCCCCGTACCATTGTACGCGGACGATTCCTCTTTTGTTCCTATTTTAATTCCCAGGCGTGGATCTCCTTTGCCCGCTCATAGAGGCGGCAATAGCTCTCGTAGCGGCTCGGGACGATCTTACCTTCCTCCACGGCCTGCCGGACGAAACAGCCTGGCTCCCTGAGATGGGCACAGTCGTGGAACTGACAGCGGCCCAGCCAGGGCGCGAAATCGGGAAAAGCATATTGGAGATTCTCCTTCAGCACCAGGTCCATCCGCTCAGTGTCAAAGGAGGAGAAACCCGGGGTATCGGCCACATAGGCACCGCCGGTCAGACGGTACAGCTCCACATGGCGGGTTGTATGGCGGCCGCGGCCCAGCTTATCGGACACCTCGCCGACCCGGATGGAAAGCGTCGGGTCGAGGCAGTTCAGGATGCTGCTCTTACCCACACCGGAGTTTCCGGTGAAGGCTACCGTTTTTCCGTTGATGGCCTCCCGCAGCTCTTCCACACCTTCGCCGGTGACGGCACTGGTACGGATGGTTCGGTACCCGGCCTGCTGGTAGATGGGCGTCAGGCGGTCCTCGGCGTCCTCATCGACCTTGTTGACGCAGAGGATCACCGGGACATTCTGGTTGCCGGCAATGGCCGTCACCCGGTCGATGAGAAACGGCTCCGTCACCGGGATCACATTGGAGCAGAGAATCACCAGGGCGTCGAGATTGCTGACCGCCGGGCGGACAAAGCTGTTTCGCCGCGGCAAAATCTCCTCCAGAACGCCCTTTCCGCCGCATTCTGTGATGCGCACCCGGTCGCCAACCAGAGGCGAAATCCCCTCCTTCCGGAATTTGCCCCGGGCCTTACACTCAATGATATGGGAGACAGCGGTTTCCACATAGTAGAAACCGCTGAGTGCCTTGACAATTCTTCCCTCTGTCATCATTCAAACGTAACCTGCTCGGAATAAGCCCAGACGCCGTCGTAGTAGACATCCAGCGTCATGGTGCCAGTGCCCCGCAGCTCGGCATTGACAGTTCCGTACTCGCAGGGAACGTCTTCGTCGTCGCTGACCTGCTGGCCGTCCAGCATCAGCGTCAGGCGGATGGTACCCTCCTGATCCGGAAGGCGGATGGGCACTTTTGCTCTGCCCACGGTCGGTTCCCCGGACGTGCCGGGATCCTCCGTGCCGCCGGGCTGTTCCGGCTCCGTGGGCTGTTCTCCGGGCTGTTCCGGCTCCGTGGGCTGATCCGGCTCGTCCGGTTCTTCTGTGGACGGTTCGTCCGGCTCTTCATCCTCCGGGCCAAGCGAAACCTGGAGGTCGATCTTGGTGCCGCTCTCGATCTGCGTGCCCTGGGCGACACTCTGGTTGACCACCATGCCCCGCTCTTCCTCACTGGCCACATTGCGGATGTTGCCGACGGAGAGCTTGGCATTCTGCAGCTCGCTGATGGCCTCGTTGAGGGGCAGGTCGGTCACCTTGGGCACGGTGACAATCTCCGGCACTTCTTCTTCCACGCCGGCGCTGACATAGAGCGTCACACTCTGGCCTTTTTCCAGCTTGACGCCGCTGACGGGATCAGAGTTGATGACGATTCCCTTTTCATAATCGCTGCTGGGGATATTATCGAGGACGACCATCAGGCCGAGGTCCATATCGTCCAGAAGCTTCGTCGCGTCTGCCACATTCATATTGGTCAGCGGCGGCATCGTGTTGTCCTTGGGGCCGAGGCTAATGGTCAGATAAATCGTGGTGCCCTCGGTGGCCTCCGTGTCGCCCTGGGGCGTCTGTTCGATGATATAACCGTAAGCCAGTTCTTCGTCGTTTTTCCATTCCATGGCCTCGAACTGGAACTCCGGATACTCGGCAGGATAAATATCCTCAAAGGACATTCCTACAAAGTTGGGAACCGTCAGCGGCTTGTTTTTTCCAAAGATACCCGGAAGCAAAACGGCAAACAGCAAATAGGCAACGCCGGCAATAGCCAGCAGGGACAGAATTACCGCCGCGATGACGGGGCCCTTCTTGGTTTTTGTCTCTTCCTCCGGCAGCTCATTTTCGTCGGCGCCGTAGACCTCAGCCACGTTGTGCGGCCGGGGCTTATTCTCCGTCCGCTGGGCCTGGGTGGTGCGTGCAGTTGTGGTGCGGGCCTGCTGCGTCCGTACCGCAGCCGCAGCAGCGGTCTGCGCCGCAGCGGCGGGCTGGACAAAGTGGAAGATGATGGCGGGATTCTTGCGGAATTCCTCCAGGTCGTTCAGCATATCGGAGGCGCTGGCATAGCGGCGGCTCAGATCCGCCGTCATGGCGTGCATGGTGATCTGCTCGAGACCAACGGGGATGTCGGGATTCAGCTCCCGGGGCGGCTGGGCCTTGCCGTTGATATGCTGGATGGCAACGGACACCGGCGTATCACCATCAAAGGGCGTCCGGGCCGTCATCATCTCATACATGACAACGCCGAGCGAATAGAGGTCGCTGCGGCAGTCGGCCTTGCTGCCCTTCGCCTGCTCGGGAGAGATGTAGTGGACAGAGCCGAGGGCCTCACGGGTCAGGGTGTTCTGGGCGGAGGTCATACGGGCGATGCCGAAGTCGGCCACCTTGACGCTTCCGTCCTTGAGAATCATGATGTTATGGGGCTTGATATCCCGGTGGATGATGCCACGACCATGGGCATGCTCCAGGGCCTTGCAGATTTGCATACTGAAATGCAGCGTCTCACGCCAGTTGAGCTGGCCCCGCCGCTCCATGTACTGCTTGAGGGTGATGCCGTCGATCAGCTCCATGACGATGTAGTCCACACCATCCAGACTGTTAACGTCGTAAACGCTGACAATGTTGGGGTGGGACAGCATGGCAACGGCCTGACTCTCCGCCTTGAAGCGGCGGCGGAACTCGTCGTCCTGAGAATATTCATCCTTCAGGATTTTGACGGCGACCAGCCGCTTGAGCCGGTGATCTCTGGCCTTGTAGACCACTGCCATGCCGCCGGTGCCGATGACCTCCAATATCTCATATCGATTATCCAGCAGCCTGCCGATATAATTGTCCATAACTACTCCTTCTCCGAAAACCGCCGCTGCTCTGACCGGCAGAGGCTCAGAATCTATTTGAAAGGGCCGCTTATACCGTCACCAGTACCACAGTGACATTGTCGGGCGCGCCCCTGTTTGCCGCAATCATCATGAGCCGCTTGCAGCAGTCGCTGCGGTCAGCCCCGTGTTCTACTTCAAAGAGAATCTCCTGATCCGCCATCATATTGCTGAGGCCGTCGGAACAGAGCAGAACGCTGTCCCCCGGCTTCAGGGATCGGGCAAAGGAGTCGCAGAGCACAGACTCCTCGGTACCGACAGCCCGGGTGATGAGGTTTTTGACGGGGTGGGACTTGGCTTCTTCCCGGGTGATTTCCCCCCGCTGCACCATCATTTCCACCACCGAGTGGTCGACGGTAATCATTGCAATACCATCCCGACTCAGGTGGTAGGCGCGGCTGTCACCCACGTTGACCACATAGGCTGTATCCTCCCGGATCAGAGCCGCCACCAGCGTGGTGCCCATGCCGACATATTCCTCGCTGAGCTGCGCGTGCTCATAGACCGCCCGATTGCTCAGCGCAACCGCTTCCTCCAGCATCTGCTGAAGCTCCGTGCCGCTGAGCCGCGGATCCATGGTCCTCCGCACCTCTTTGACAAACACATCCACGGCCAGCCGGCTGGCGATATTGCCCGCCCGGGCGCCGCCCATGCCGTCGCAGACCACGGCCAGAATACTGCCGTCATCGAGCTGGCTCAGGTCATAGTAATCCTGGTTCTGACTTCTGACCTTACCCGGATCTGTCAGGCCCCATGCCTCCATGGCGATCCCTCCTACCTGTGGGTTACGCTTGCTTACTTGCTTTCGTGCTTCCGGCGAAGCTGGCCGCAGGACGCGTCGATGTCGCTGCCCAGAGTGCGCCGGACCGTTGCCGTGATGCCGCTGTCCTCCAGCTGCTTCTGGAATGCCTGGACCGTCTGCCGCAGGCTCGGCTGCAGCGGACTTTCATCCACGTGGTTCAGCGGAATCAGATTGACATGACACGGCAGGCCGCGCAGCAGCCGGATCAGCCGGTCGCCGTGCTCCTTTGTGTCATTCATACCCCTTATCATAGCATATTCAAAGGAAATTCGTCTACCCGTTTTTTCATAATATTTGCGGCAGGCCGGCATCAATTCTTCCAGCGGATACCGCCTGTTGACCGGCATGATCCTGGACCGGGTCTCATTATCGGGCGCGTGGAGCGACACAGAGAGCGTCAGCTGCAAATTCTCCTCCGCCAGGCGTTCGATGCGCGGCACCAGACCGCAGGTGGAGAGGCTGATGTGCCGCATCCCGATATTCATGCCATCGGGGTTGTTGACGAGTTCAAGGAATCGCAGAACGGTCTCGTAGTTGTCCAGCGGCTCGCCAATGCCCATGAGGACAATGTTGGAAATTTCCAGCCCAGAGTCGAGGGAGGTAAACAGCACCTGATCAACCATCTCTGAGGGCTGCAGGCGGCGCACCAGGCCGCCAATGGTGGAGGCGCAGAAGGCACAGCCCATAGGGCAGCCCACCTCAGAGGAAATGCAGACCGTGTTGCCGTGGTGGTAGCGCATCAGCACCGTCTCCACGCAGTTGCCGTCAGACAGCTCCCAGAGATATTTGATCGTACCGTCCTTTTTCGACTCCTGCTTCCGCACCACCTTGGGCGCGGTGATGAAATACCGCTCCTCCAGCTTCTCCCGCAGAGATTTGGAGAGGTTCGTCATGCCGTCAAAGGAAGTAACGCCCTTGTGGAGCCAGACAAAGAGCTGCTTGGCCCGGAAGGCCGGCTCGCCCAGCTCCTTCATCATGGCCTGCATCTCGGCCAGAGTCATGGATTTCAGGTCTTCGCGCATGGTTTCCTCCTCAAAAGGCAGAGATAGAAGCCGTCCGTCCCGTGGTCACAGGGCAGCAGCGTCACTTCGCCGTCGTTGTCCGTTTCGATGGGGAGCTCCATCGGCTCCCGGTGGAAGTCCGGATGGGCCCGGAGGAAGTCCGCAATGACGCCGCCATTCTCCTCCGGGACGATGGTACAGGTGCTGTAGAGCAGGGCGCCGCCGGACTTCACATAGGCGGACTGGGTCTCCAGAATCCGGCGCTGGACCTCCGGCAGGCCGTCGATCTGGCCTATGTCCTTATAGCGGATATCGGGTTTTTTCCGGATGACGCCGAGGCCCGAGCAGGGCACGTCACAGATCACCCGGTCAAAGCGGTCGATCCACTCTCCCACGAGCTTCGAGGCGTCCTGCACTCCGGCTTCCAGAATTGTGATGCCGAGGCGGGCCGCGCCGGTTTCGATCAGTTTGATCTTGTGAGCGTGGAGGTCGCGGGACAGCAGCGTCCCCCGGTTCTCCATGGCAATGGCGGCGGCAAAGCTCTTGCCTCCGGGGGCTGCGCAGCAGTCCAGCACCGTCATACCAGGCCGAACATCCGCGGCAAGAGCAGCCAGTCGGGCGGCAGGATCCTGGACATAAAACAGCCCCTCCCGGAAGGCGTCCAGCCGCTCGAGGCTGCCGCTGCCCTCCACCTCAAGGCAGTCCGGACACCAGGGATGGGGCCGGGCCTCGATCCCCTGCTCCTGCAATTTCGCCGTCAGAGTCTCCGCCGTAGTGCGCAGGGTGTTGACCTGAACAGTCATGGCCGGGGCCTCGTTCTGGGTGCGGAGCAGCGCTTCCAGCTTCTCCGCACCGACGCAGCGGCCCAGCAGTTCCGTCAGGGCCTTGGGACAACTGTAGCGTGTTGCGAGATCCGGCGGCTCCGGCAAGGCATTCTTCTGCCTCGAGAGGTTCCGCAGCACCCCGTTGATGAGGGAGGCCGCCCGGGGATTGGCCAGCCTTTTGCCCTGGTTGACCGCCTCATTGACTGCGGCGGAGTCGGGCACCTTATCGAAGAAGAGAATCTGACAGGCGCCGAGACGCAGAACGTCAAGCACCACCGGCTGCAAATCCTTGAGCTTCCCCCGCAGGAACGAAGCCAGGTAAAAATCCAGCAGCAGGCGATTCTGCACCACGCCGTAGACCAACCGTGAGGCCAGAGCTGCCTCCCGGGCGTCCAGCCGGTCCCGGGCCAGATATTCTTTCAGTGCGCCGTCCGCCCAGGCCTGCTTCGTCCGGCAGGCAATCAGGACGGAGAGGGCCGTGTCTCTCGCCGCCATAACGTCTTCCTTTTTCTCAGATTTGAATCGGATGGCCCCGGAAGTAGTCCGCCGCGCCCATCCGCTTGCCGCCCTCGGCCTGAAGCTGGGTAATACAGAGGATTTCCCCGCTTCCGCAGGCGATTTCCAGCCCCTGCTTCGTCAAGGCCAACAGCGTTCCGGGGGCCGCGCCGGTGGTTTTCCCGGTCGGCTCCACGCGGAAAATTTTGAATTTTGTGCCGCCCAGCTCCGCCGTGGCCACGGGCCAGGGCTGGAGGCCGCGCACCGGATCGCTGATCTCCCGCCGGGACTTCGCCCAGTCGATGGGGCTCAAGTCCTTGGTGAGCATCGGCGCATAGGTGACAAGGGCCGGATCCTGGGGCGTCCGCACCGCCGTACCGTTCCCGATGGCCGTCACCGTCTCGCTGAGCAGCTCCGCGCCGAGGACGGCAATCCGATCCATCAGCTCGCCGGAGGTCTCCATCGGGTCGATGGCCGTCTTTTTGATCGCGATCATATCGCCGGCATCCATCTCCGCCGCCATATACATGGCCGTGACACCAGTTTCATCCAGGTGGTTCAGGATCGACCACTGGACAGGGCCGGAGCCGCGCAGGGCCGGCAGAATACTGCCGTGGATGTTGATGCAGCCGAGGGGCGGGATATCCAGCACCCTCTGGGGCAGAAGCTTGCCGTAGGCCACAACAGCGATCAGCTCTGGCTGAAGCGCTGCCAGTTCCTCAGCGACCGCATCCTCGCGGAATGTGGTGGGCTGGTACACCGGGATTCCCTGCTCCACCGCCAGCTCTTTGACCGGCGACTGAGTCAGCTTGTGGCCCCGGCCCTTGGGCGTGTCCGGCTTCGTGTAGACCGCCGCGATCTCATGGCCGTCATCGCAGAGCCGCCGCAGGCAGGTGGCGGCGATCTCCGGTGTGCCCATAAATACGATCCGCATTGGCTTCACTCCCCGTCGTCCGCACAGAGGGCTTCCAGCTCCTCGTTGGTCAGCATCCGCTCGGCCACCTCGGTATAGAGCTGGCCGTCAAGATGGGCGTACTCATGGCAGAAGCAGCGGGCAATCAGCTCCTCACCCTCGGCCTCGAACCACTCTCCGTTCCGGTCCTGGGCGCGGATTTTCACCACATTGGGGCGCTTGACGACACCGTACTTCCCAGGGACGCTGAGGCAGCCCTCGAGGCCGATCTGCTCGCCAGAGGTCTCGATGATCTCCGGGTTGATGCACTCCAGGATTTCCTCCCCGGTGTCCACCAGGAACAGCCGGCGCAGGATGCCCACCTGGGGCGCGGCCAAGCCGACGCCTTCGGCGTCCAGCAGGGTTTCCTTCATGTCGTCCAGCAGCAGATGAAGCCGGTCGTCGAACTTCACGACGGGCCGGGATTTTTTATAGAGGGTCGGATTGCCCTCGGTCAGAATGTTCCGCAGTGCCATGGTTGTAACCTCTCATTCGTAAGGATTGATATCGGCAAAGGCGTTCACGCCCCGGTTTTCTTTGTCTTTGGAGAAGCGGCGCAGCAGCCAGGAAAGGAGCTGACGGGCTTCCCGGGAATTTTGCAGGCTCAGAGTCAAACGGTAGCGGTAGTGGTTGCTGACCTTGGCCACAGAGGCCGGGGCCGGCCCCAAAACGCGCACCGTCAGGCCGCTTTCGGGCAGGGCTGCCTGGAGCATCGACCGGAACCGCAGGGCCGCCGCCGCCACCTGCTCCTCCTGCAATCCGGAGAAGGTCACGGTCAGCAGATCCGCGAAAGGCGGACAGCCGCGCAGCTGCCGGAGGGGCAGCTCAAGGGCGTAGAAGCCGTCGTAGTCCTGCTTCGCCGCCATGGTGATGACCGGATTCTCCGGCGTCATGGTCTGGATCAGCGCAAGGCCGTCCTCCCGGCCCCGACCGGAGCGGCCCGCCACCTGGGTGATCATGGAGAAGGCCGTCTCCGCCGCCCGGAAGTTGTCCACATAGAGGGCGGCGTCGGCGTCCAGCACGCCGACCAGCGTTACGTTTTCAAAATTCAGGCCCTTGGTCACCATCTGGGTGCCGATCAGGACGGGGATGTTCTCGTCCCGGAAGCGGTTCAGGATGACCTCATGGCTGTTGGAGGCCGTCACGGTATCGGCATCCATGCGGAGGATCTTCTTTTCGGGCAGCAACTCCTTCAGTTCCGCCTCAACCCGCTGGGTGCCGAAGCCCACCATCTTCAGGTGGCCGCCGCAGGACGGACAATTCTCATAGACTGGCCGGGAGAAGCCACAGTAGTGGCACATCAGACGGCCGTTGGCCCGGTGGTAGGTCAGGTTGACGCTGCAGTTGGGGCACTGGGGCACATCACCGCAGTCGACGCAGACCAGCATCCGGCTGCTGCCCCGGCGGTTGAGAAACAGGATAGCCTGCTTTCCCTCGTTTTGGAGCAGGGCCTCCCGGAGACGGCGGCTCAGGGGTGAGCCGTTCCCGGCCCGCAGCTCCTGCTTCATGTCCACGATCTCCGCAGCGGGCAGGCTGTGGCCGTTGTAGCGGCTGGTCAGAGTGTAAAGGCTGTATTGGCCGCTTCTGGCCCGATACATGGACTCCACCGACGGGGTGGCAGACCCGAGAACGACCAGCGCGCGCTCCCGCAGGCCGCGCCAGATGGCGACCTCCCGGGCGTGGTAGCGGGGTGTATTTTCGGATTTATAGCTGTGCTCATGCTCCTCGTCGAGGATGAACAGCCCCGGATTCACCAGAGGCGCAAAGACCGCCGACCGGGTACCGACCACGACAGTGGCCTCGCCGCGGCGGATCCGCTTCCATTCGTCGTAGCGTTCGCCGATGCGCAGTCGGCTGTGGAGCACCGCGACCCGTTCCCCAAAATGGGCGGTCAGCAGCTCCACCAGCTGGGGCGTCAGGGAGATCTCCGGCACCAGCAGCATGGCGCTCCGCCCCTCGTCAAGGCATGCGCGGATCAGCGAGAGATAGACCGCCGTCTTGCCGCTGCCGGTGACGCCGTAGAGCAGGGCCACGCCGGGCCTCTCCGCCGCGCCCTGGCGGCGCAGCTCCTCAAAAGCATACCTCTGGTCTGGACTCAGCACCAGCGGCTCCGCAGGCCGAGCTGGGGCATGGATGGCGCTGCGTAGCACCTCCTGCTGCCCTTCGGCCACATAGCCAAGATCCCGCAGCCGCCGGATCGTCTCCCGGGAAGCCCCGGTGAAGTAGCACAGCTCCTTCTGGGACACACTTCCAGCCGTCGCCAGCAGCTCCAACACCGCTGCCTGCATGGGCGCCCGCCGCTTCTGCGCCGCCGCGTAGCTGCGAGCCTCCTCCGGCAGAACAGCCAGGGAGAGAACCGCCTCCGTCTTGTCGGCAGAACGGCTTTGCAGAGCGCGGTTGGGCTTGAGATAGCCCCGGCGGATCAGAGTCTGGAGTTCCTTTCCGCAGTCCCAATTCAGAAGCTTCCGCAGGGCAGCCTCCCCCGCACTGCCGCCGAGGTCTCTGACGGTGTTCAGCAGCTCGCGCATCGATTCGCTCAGCTTCTCCGGGTTGGGCCCCTCTGCCGGCAGGGTGTAGGTCTGCTCAGCCTGGATCCATACGCCGGCGGGCAGCATGGCCTTGATGGCGTCGTAGAAGGTACAGAAGTACCGCTCCCGCAGGAAAGCGGCCATACGGAGCATCCCCTCGTCCAGCAGCGGCTCCCGGTCCAGCAGGGCCGTGACGGCCTTGAGGCCGTCCTCGCTCCCCTCCTCCACGGAGAGGATGATGCCCTCGGACAGGCGGTTGCTCCGTCCGAAGGGCACCGAGACGCGCATTCCGGGGCGGGCCTGCCAGCCCTCCGGCAGGCGGTAGCTATAGGGCTTGTCGATGGCGTAGACCGCCGTCTCCACCGCGATTTTGGCGAGCATCCTAGCACCCCCTTAATGCGCGTGCAAGGCGTAGGCCCGGAAGCCTGCGCCTTGTCGACGTCACTTTTTATACTCGTCCTTCATGGTCGCGCTGAGCTTTCCGTCGGCGACCTCCCGGATGGCCAAGGTGACCGGCTTCTCCGGCAGGGAGACATGATTGGCTTCCGCTTCCTCAGAGATCTGTCTGGCCCGTTTGGCCACCGCGTTCACCAGCAGGTAGCGACTGTCGATGTGGGTCAGCAGTTCCGAGATCGGGGGGTACAGCATATTACAATTCCTCCTTGAGATAGTGGATACGATTTTCGGTGCGGCAGTGGGCGGCCTTGATGATGGAGAGCACCTCGTCGGCAGCCTCCTCCACCTTGCCGGTCTCCGAGATGACCAGATAGTCATACCGGGGCGCGAAGGTGTACTCCCGGCGGGCGGTTTCCAGGCGCTTCCGGATCTTGTCCGGCGCCGTGTCACCGCGGCCGGTCAGGCGGCGCTCCAGCTCCGCAAAGGAGGGCGCGGCGATGAAGATGGTCACGGCCTCCGGCCGTCTCTCCATGACCTGCATTGCGCCCTGGACCTCGATGTCCAATAAAACATCATACCCCAAATCCAGCGCTTCGTCAATGGGTTTTGCCGGGGTTCCATAACAATTTTCCACGTATTCGGCGTGCTCCAGCAGCTCGTCCCGCTCAACCATGGTCTGGAACGCCTCCCGGCTCACGAAGTAGTAGCTGACGCCGTCCACCTCGCCGGGCCGCTTTTCCCGGGTGGTAGCAGAGACGGAAAACCGCAGCTTGGGGTGCCGCTCCATGACTTTTTTGACAATGGAGCTTTTTCCAACACCGGACGGTCCGGAAAGTACGATCAACTGCCCCTTACTCAAGTGCTTCGCCCTCCTCTTCAACCGGCTCCTGCTCCGGCGTCCGCCCCGCGATGGTTTCCGGCGGGATCGCAGAGAGGATCACATGGTCGGTATCCATTAATATGACTGCCTTGGTACGGCGCCCATAGGTGGCGTCAATGCACATACTGCGATCCTTGGCCTCCTGGATCACCCGCTTGATCGGCGCGGAGTCCGGACTAACAATGGCCAGCAGCCGCTCGGAGGAAATCAGATTGCCGAATCCGATGTTGATAAGCTTCATAGCCTTCCCCTTCTCCGTTTTTATTCGATGTTCTGCACCTGCTCACGGATCTTTTCCAGCTCCGCCTTGATGGCAACCACGTTTCTGGCCTGCTCGAGGTCATTGCCTTTGGAGCCGATGGTGTTGGCCTCCCGGTTCATCTCCTGCAGCAGGAAGTCCAGCTTCCGGCCGATGGGACCTCCGCTCCGGAGCATGGAATCGAGCTGGTCGAAGTGGCTGCGGAGGCGGACCGTCTCCTCGTCCACGGCCACCTTGTCGGCAAAGACCGCCGCCTCGGTCAGAATGCGGCTCTCATCGATGGTTGTGCTTTCCAGCACCTCCTTCATCTTCTGGAACAGCCGCTCCCGGTAGCTCTGGACCGTCAGCGGACTGCGGGCTTCCACCTGGGAGACTAGCTCCAGAATCGTAGCGGCACGGCTGCGCAGGTCGGCCTCCATGGCCGCGCCCTCCTTGGTGCGCATCTCCGTGTGCTTGGCGAGGGCTTCCGCCACCACGGAGAGGATATCTTTCAGGGTCTGCTCCTCGTCCTCCTCCTGCTTTTCCACAACAAAGATGTCGGAGAAGCGGGTCAGGGCGGTGACGGAGATGTCATCGGTCACGCCGTAGTCGGCGGCGATGGTCTTCATGGCGGCGAGGTAGCTCTCCAGCACCGGCCGGTTCAGGGTCACCCGGGTGTCAGTACCGGCAGTGACGTTCACGGAGACAAAGACGTCGACCTTGCCGCGGCTGATCGACTCCTTGACCATTCGCTTGATCGGATCCTCGGCGAAGCCGAAGAGGCGGGGCACCTTGACGGTGCAGTCGAGATAGCGGTTGTTGACCGACCGGATCTCCACGGTGATCTCGCGGTTGCCGATCGTCTCTACGGCGCGGCCGTAGCCAGTCATGCTTTTGATTGTCACGTTACGATTCTCCCTTTCCGAGATTCCGGCCGACGCGCCGGAGATACAGGCCGATCAGCCTGGAAAAACCGAGGTCATAGAGGACAAAGACGGCGAGGCCGATCCCATACACCGCCGGAATGCCGAGGGGAATGAGATCCGTCAGGGCCGTAAAAGCGCTGCGCAGCAGGAAGTACAAAATCAGGAAGGCCGCCGTGAAGGTCAGCCACTTGACGCCCCACTCCGACACGCGGGTTTTCAGCCGCTCGGCCAGGCTCTTGACTACGCCGTAGTGGCCAAAGAATACCAGATACCAGATTGCGGCGCTCTTTTGCGGCAGAAGCAGCAGGGCCAGCAGGCCGGAGGTACCATAGACGGCCAGACCGGCGCGGAGGCTGCCGGTCAGAACGGCGGCCGCCGGAACCAGACCGGCCACCGCCGCTGCGGGAATCACATAGCCTGGCAGCAGGCTTCCAAGCCAGAGGATTACCACGGAAAGGGCCGACAGGACGCCGCCCAGAGCAATCCGCTTCGTTTTGCGGTTTCGATCAGCAGCCATTGGCGCCACCCAGACAGTTGCACAGGCAGTGGGCGCAGAGCATCGAGGTGCAGAGGTCGTCGCAGTCGCTGCCAGAGTCATAGTAGGACTGGCGGTACATATTGCCGCCGCCCTGCAGGTTGCGGAGCGCCTGCTGGTACTCGGGGTTGTTCGGCTCCCTG
>CAMGPO010000002.1 GCA_946060825.1 uncultured Clostridia bacterium
GCGGACAGCGATGTGCTCGCCGAAGGACCCGTCGTCATCGGCTGGCGGGCCAGCAACGAGAGCGAGGTCTACCGCTTTGATCTCCTGCAGGGTGACGGCAAGGCGGGCGAGGTGGTATTGTCCGCCTTCGGCCTGCGGATCAGTCTGGACGAGTCCGATTATACCGACTGTATGGAACTGGCCAAGCAGGTGGAGCTGGTCTACGCCGACGGCACCACGACGCCGCCTGAGGGTACCTGCACCGGTTCTCTCAGTCTGCCATCCGGCAGCATCAGTATTGACTGGCAGTTCGATGAGATCCAGCTGTTCGACCGGATCGTGGAGATCCATGTGGGCGATTATGTCTGCAAACTTCATACGGATTGATGCAAAAAAAGGAGACCCTGGGGCCTCCTTTTTTTTGCGGCATAATGATGTCCTGTCCCACATATCCATGTACAAACAATCCGAGTGGACATGGAGGGGCAGCTATGACAAAACACAGCATCTATCAGGACATGGCGGAACGGACCGACGGCAGCGTCTACATTGCCGTGGTCGGCCCGGTTCGCACCGGAAAATCGACCTTCATCAAGCGGATGATGGAGCAGGTGGTCATTCCGAACATCGGGAACGACTTCAAGCGGGAGCGGGCCAGGGATGAGCTGCCCCAGAGCGGCTCGGGCAAGACGATCATGACGGCGGAGCCGAAGTTTGTGCCGGAGGAGCCGGTGGAGATCAGCCCTGACGGCACCGCCAGCCTGTCGGTGCGGATGATCGACTCCGTGGGCTATATGATCCCCGGGGCGGTAGGAGCCTCCGAGGACGGCGCACCGCGGATGGTGACGACGCCCTGGAGCAGCGAACCGCTGCCAATGACCGAGGCGGCGGAGACCGGTACCCGGAAGGTCATGGAGGAGCACTGCTCCATCGGCATCGTCGTGACTACCGACGGCACCATCTGCGGGATCCCCCGGGAGGACTACACCGAGGCGGAGGCCCGTTCCATCCGGGATATGCAGAGGACGGGAAAGCCCTTTATCGTGCTGGTCAACTCGGCGCAGCCAACAGGTGAGGCGGCTCAGAGTCTCCAGCGGCAGCTCACGGAACAGTACCACACGGGCTGCATGGCTGTGGACTGCATGGCCCTGGAAGAGCGGGATTTCTCCGCGATCCTGACAGAGCTGCTGCTGAGTTTTCCGATTGCGGAGTTCCGGATCTGGCTGCCCCGGTGGGTGGAACGGCTGGAGCCGGAGCACAGCCTGAAAAAGGCCCTGTTTCAGAAGATCCGGGAGGCGGCGTCCCACGGCGAGCTGCTCCGGGACGCGGAGGGTGTTCTCGCGGAAATCGCTGGTCTTGACAGCATCCAGGACACCCATCTGGTCCGGCTGGATCTCGGCACCGGCAGCGTCCACTGCGTCCTCGACTTCCCGGAGGGGCTGTTCTACGGCGTCCTCAGCGAGAAAAGCGGCTTCCCGGTGGCCGACGACGGCGACCTTCTGACCCTGCTGCAAAGTTTGTCCCGGATCAAGCGGGAGTACGACCAGGTAGCAAACGCCCTCGAGGAGGTGCAGGCTACGGGCTACGGCATCGTCATGCCGACCCCGGAGAAGATGCACCTGGAGGTCCCAGAGATCGTTCGCAAGGGCAGCAGTTACGGGGTCCGCCTGCGGGCCAGCGCGCCGTCCATCCACATGATGCGGGCCGATATTCAGGCGGAGATCAGCCCCATCGTCGGCGATGAAAAGCAGTCGGAGGATCTGCTCCAGTACCTCCTCGGCGAATACGACGGCGACACGGAAAAGCTCTGGGAGAGCAACATCTTTGGCAAGTCGGTCTTTGAGCTGGTCAACGAAAATCTCTCCGCCAAGCTGCGGCGGATGCCGGAGAGTACGCGGCAGAAAATGAAGGACACCCTGACGCGGATGCTCAACGAGGGCTGTACCGGCCTTATCTGCCTGATGTTCTGATGGATTTGGAAGCAGATTTGTCATTCTGAGCGAAGCGAAGAATCTGATGTGCAGCAAAGAATTCTTCGGCCTGCGGCCTCAGAATGACATACGAAAGCGGCCGAAGGGAATTCCTTCGGCCGCTTGGCGCAGGATTCAGTTGGAGAGGCGGGCGATGGCGGCGCGGATGCGGCCCAGGGAATCCTCCTTGCCCAGCAGGGCGCACAGCTCCGTGGCACCGCCGGGGGTGGACTGCTTGCCGGAGATGGCCACGCGGATGGGCCAGAGGACGACGCTGTTCTTGACGCCGAGCTGTCCCACGACGGTCAGCAGGGCCTCGTAGAGGGCTTCGTTGGTCCAGGTTTCCTGGGCCTCCAGCACCGGCAGGGCGGCCTGCAGAGCCTTGAGAGAGGTCTCCGCATTGCTCTTGGACTTCTTGTGGGTGTACATTCCGAGGTCATAGTCCGGGACGGCGTCGAGGAAGTCGACCTTCTCCGGTAGGTCGGAGAGGATTTCGCAGCGGGGCTGCAGCAGGGCGGCCACAGTGCGCAGGTCGATGTCCGTCCGGTGGACGGATTTCCGGAGCCACGGCTCGGCCTTTTCATAGAAGGTCTCGGGGGAGAGGCGGCGGATGTATTCGCTGTTCATCCAGCGCAGCTTCTCGATGTCAAAGACGGCGGGGGACTTGGAGATGCCGGAGATATCGAAGGCCTTAGCCAGTTCGTTCAGCGTGAAGAACTCCTGCTCCGACAGCTCACCCTTGGGCGACCAGCCCAGCAGAGCCACATAGTTGAGAACAGCCTCGGTCAGATAGCCCTGGGCGATCAGATCCTCGTAGCTGGGGTCGCCGTGGCGCTTGGACATCTTGTGCTGGCTGTCGCGCATGACGGGAGAGCAGTGGACATAGGTGGGGATTTCCCAGCCAAAGGACTCGTAGAGCAGGTTGTACTTCGGGGCGGAGGAGAGGTACTCGGAGCCGCGGACGACGTGGGTGATGCCCATCAGATGGTCGTCGATGACGTTGGCGAAGTTGTAGGTCGGCAGACCATCTCGCTTGAGCAGAACCTGATCGTCAAGAGTAGCATTGTCCACGGTGATATCACCGAAGGAAGCGTCGTGGAAGGTCGTCTGACCCTCGGCGGGAATCCGCTGGCGGATGACGTAGGGCAGGCCGGCGGCCAGCTTCGCTTCCACCTCGGCCTGGGGCAGGCCGCGGCAGGGATCGGCGGCCCGGTTGAAGTCGCCGGAGTCCTCCTCGGATTCGGTCTTTTCACAGAAGCAGTAGTAAGCGCCGCCCTTCTTCACCAGCAGCTCGGCGTACTTGCCGTAGAGGCCGCGGCGCTCGGTCTGGACATAGGGACCGACGGGACCTCCAACGTCGGGGCCTTCGTCGTGGTCCAGACCACATTCGGCCATGGTCTTGTAGATCACGTCCACGGCGCCTTCGACCAGACGGCCCTGGTCGGTATCCTCAATGCGGAGAATGAAGGTACCGCCGGCGTTCCGGGCGATGAGCCAGGTGTACAGGGCGGTGCGCAGATTGCCGACGTGCATATAGCCCGTGGGACTGGGGGCAAACCGGGTGCGGACCTTGCCCTTGGGGATCCGCGCTTCCAGTTCTTCAAAGAAATCCATGTGACTTCCTCCTGTTATTTCGTTGCTCCTATCTTATATTTTTTCGGCCAATCTGTCAATGATTGATTGATTCAGGCGGACGGATGTGTTAGAATAGGCCCAATGAATCTGGAACCGGAAGGTGTTTCGAAATGAGCGAGAAAAAACGGATTTTCAGCGGCATCCAGCCCAGCGGCGACCTGACCCTGGGTTCCTATATGGGCGCCATCAAGAACTGGGTGGCCCTCCAGGACGAGTATGACTGCCTGTTCTGCATCGTGGATATGCACGCCATCACGGTGCGGCAGGTCCCTGCGGATCTGCGCCGCCGCAGCCTTGAGCAGCTGGCCCAGTACATCGCCTGTGGCCTCGATCCCAAGAAGAATATCATGTTCATTCAGAGCCATGTGCCCCAGCACGCGGAGCTGAGCTGGGTGCTGGGCTGCTATACCCAGTTCGGTGAGCTGAGCCGGATGACCCAGTTCAAGGACAAATCCGCCAAGCATGCCGACAATATCACCGCTGGTCTCTTCACCTATCCCGTTCTGATGGCCGCCGACATCCTGCTCTACCAGGCCGACGCTGTTCCCGTGGGTGAAGATCAGAAGCAGCACGTGGAGCTGTGCCGCGACATTGCCGGCCGCTTCAACTACGTCTACGGCGATACCTTCACTCTGCCGGAGCCCTTTATCCCCAAGATGGGCGCCCGGATCATGAGCCTCGGCGATCCGACCAGCAAGATGTCCAAGTCCGACCCCGACGGCTGCGTGTTCCTAATGGACAAGCCGGAGGATATCATGCGCAAGTTCAAACGGGCCGTCACCGACTGCGAGACTGCGGTGCGGTATGATCCGGCGGCCAAGCCCGGCATCTCCAACCTGCTGACGGTCTACTGCACGGCTACCGGTAAGACGATCGAGGAGGCGGAGCAGGAGTTCGCCGGACAGGGCTACGGCGTATTCAAGCCCGCCGTCGGCGAGGCGGTCGTGGAGCTGCTGCGGCCCATCCGTGAGGAGACGGAGCGGCTTCTCAAGGACAAGGCCTATCTCGAAAGCGTCTACAAGGAGGGCGCGGAGCGGGCCCAGTACCTGGCCAACAAGACGCTGCGCAAGGTCTACAAAAAAGTGGGCTTTGTTGCCCGGGGCTGACGGAAGAGAAAAAATCCGCGCAGGAGATCCTGTGCGGATTTTTTCAGAGGACTGCTATTGCAGCAGAAAATAGAGGGCAATGGTCAGCAGCAGGGATGTGTTGTCGCTGCCGCTGTCGTTCATGAGCAGAAGCAGGATCAGCAGTAGGAGCAGATCTGCGGTGTCCATGCCGGACAGCAGGGAATTCTTCCGGGCCGGCGGTTTGACCGGCGCCGGCTTCTGCGGCGGCGGACAGGCCGGCTTCGACGGGACTGGTTTCCGCTCCTCCACGACCTGCCTGCGGTAGGTGCCGTCTTCTGAGGGAACATAGCGGTTATACATGGTCTACTCCTTCTGGGCGAGACTGCGGAGGGCCGCTCCCGCGATTTGAGAGAGGCGGGCGGCCCGCAGGGCACGGTCGATGCGACGGCAGCGATCCTCAGAGCAATAGGGTTTCAGGGCGTTGAGCAGCTGTACCTCCCGGGGATCCACCGATCCGGCCTGACGAATCAGCTCTGCCATGGCCGGCAGGGCGCTTTCCGCGGGCGGCGGCTGCATGGCCTGGGATGGTTGCGGCGTCTCCTGCCGTTCCTCTGGCGGTGAAATGCCGAAGGATTTGGCGAGGGAGAGAATCTGGGACATACTTTCGGGGTTCCCGAGAATTTGGCTGATGGTGCTTTCCAGATCCTCCATGGGGTCACTCCCGGTTGAGCTTCTGGATCAGCTGAGACGCTTCGCGGCTCTCCATCATCGGGGACAGAATGGCTTGGGCTTCTTCCTGGCGGCCGTTTTTCAGGGCCTCCGCTGCTTCGCGGAGCCGCTTGCCCCCATCCTGGTTCAGAAGCCGCAGCAGCTTCTGTCCCTCCGGAGAGGTCAGCGCTTTTTTGACGTCGGCTTCGGAAAAATGAAAGTCGGAAAAATTGATTCCTGGCATGATTATGATTGCCTCCCTTCCGGCAGCTTGATATAATGGGATTAGTATACTATATGCGGCGGAAGGTCAGGTGGTTCCTTTGGTGAAGCTTTTGGTGCTGTCGGATTCTCATGGCGTGCGAGAGGCTATGGAGGCGATCGTGCGGCGGGAGCATCCGGATCTCATCTATCATCTGGGGGACTACTATGCCGACGCTGAGTGGCTGCGGCAGCGGTTTTTCCACATCCCTGTCTTTTCCGTGACCGGCAACTGCGACTACGGCGTCTCCGGCCCGGAGCGGATTGTGGACGAGGTGGAGGGCGTGCGCATCTTCGCCTGCCATGGCCATCGCTACCGCGTCAAGTTCAGCCTGATGGCATTGAAGTATGCGGCAGAAGAACAGGGAACCTCCCTCTGCCTCTTTGGCCACACCCACGCGCCGCTCTGCGAGAACGCGGGGGGGATCACATTTTTGAATCCCGGCGCCTGCTGCGCCGGACGACCGGCCTATGGCCTGGTTACCCTCTCCGTCGGAGCGGCGGAATGCAGCCTGCGGAGGCTGGAGCAAACTGAAGAATAGGAGTCGTTTTTATGATTTTAGCGGTTGACATCGGCAACACCAACGTCGTCCTCGGCGGCATTGAAGCGGGGAATATCCTGTTTGAGGCCCGGATTGCCACGGATCTCATCAAGACCTCTGACCAGTACGCGGTTGAGCTGAAGAACATCCTGTCGCTCTATGACGTGACGGGCGGCGACTTTGAGGGGAGCATCATCTCCTCCGTCGTGCCTCCGGTTCTCAATTCCTTCCGGACAGCCATCCGCAAGCTGACGGGGAATCTGCCGCTGGTGGTCGGACCCGGCATCAAGACGGGACTCAACATCCTGATCGACAACCCCTCCCAGACCGGCGGCGATCTGATCGTCGGCGCTGTCGCGGCGATTCATGAATATGAGCCGCCCATGGCACTGATCGACATGGGTACGGCCACGACGATCTCTGTCATCAACGAAAAGGGAGCGCTGATCGGCGGCTGCATCTGCCCGGGCGTCCGCATTTCCATGGAGGCCCTGAACACCAGGACCGCCCAGCTTCCCGGTATCAGCCTGGAGGAGCCGAAGCGTGTCATCGGGCGGAATACCATCGACTGTATGCGCAGCGGTATCATGTATGGCGCTGCCGCTATGATCGACGGCCTGCTGGATCGGATGGAGGAAGAGGCGGGCCAGACGCTTAACGTCATCACGACCGGCGGTATTTCCCGCTTCGTGACGCCGCTCTGCCGCCGGAAGATGATTTACGACAAGGATCTTCTGCTCAAAGGACTCTGGATTCTCTATGAGCAGAACCGGAAGGCCTAAATGGGCGCCCGCGAGGATGGAGCCCTGTTTCTGCCGGTGGAGCGGCTTCTGGAGTTCTGCGAAAACCATGAGACCCCATTTTTCCTCTATGACGCTGGAACGATCCGGCGCCGTGCGGCGCAGTGGAAGGACGCATTTTCCTTTTGCCGGTACCGGCTCAGCGCCCCGGTGCGGGCCTTGCCCAATCCCCACGTTTTTCGTGTGCTGCGGGAATGCGGCGTCGGCGCGGTCTGTGCAAATGAAATGGAGCTGGAGCTGGCCCGGCGGGCCGGTTATGACCGCGGAGAGATGATTTATATGATGCACCGCCCGGAGGAACCGCCCCGGGATGTGCAGCTTATTCTTGACGATCCGGAGCAGCTGCAATGGCTTCCCAAGTTCCTGTCGGATCCGGTGGGGCTGCGCTTCACACCCGCTGAGGATGTGAAGCTGACACCGGTGACGGCCTTGCGCACGGCGCGGTGTCAGTTCGGCATGGACCAGGACCAGCTCATTGAGACGGCGCTGGCCCTTGTGGAGCGCGGCTGTCCCGCCGTTGGACTCCATGCCCAGTTTGCCACTGCACGGATGGAACGGGGCTTCTATCGCGTCCAGGCGGAGGCGCTGTTTGGCGCGGCTCTGCAGCTGCACCGGTGGAAGATTCCGCTGGCTTACTTTGACATCGGCGGCGGAATCGGCTGGAGTGACTCGCCCAACTGCGCAGTGAACAATATTCGTGCCATCGCAGAGGATATTTGGGAGCTTCATGCAAAGATGCTGGTTCCCGCCGGCCTTGGAGATGTGGAAATACGCAGTCAGCCAGGCCGCAATCTGCTGGCGCCGGGCGGAATCCTGGTCAGCAGGGTAGAGTCGGTTCGGAAAAAGGGCAGCGTCTTCCTGAACCTCGACGCCTCGTCTTCGGACATGATGCGGCATATTCTCTACGGCTCCTGCTACGGGATTCAGCTGGTTCCGCATGACCCCGCTGACCGCGATGACAGCTGCTCGGTCTGCACGATCTGCGGATGGCTCCAGGAGCCCGGAGATAAGTTTGCGAGCGCACAGGTCCTGCCGCAGGCAAAGGCGGGCGACCTCTGCGTGTTCCGCGGCGTCGGCGCCTACGCGGCTGCGATGGGTTCACCTTACGGCGGGAATCTCAGCTGTGCCGAGTATCTTCTGGACGGCGAGATCCGGTTGATCCGCCGGCGGGAGCGACCTGCTGAATACCTGGCGACCCTTATACCATAACAACGAGGACAGATGCGGCGATGACCAGGCAGGTCAGCAGTGTGAGGTAGCACAGAGCGTCCAGAATGGTGGCTGCCAGCTGCGCAAAGGCGGTGCGGCGGCTGCGGACTCTGCGACTGCAGGAGCGGCGGGATGCGGATTGCACGGTGGGAAACGGAATGACATGGTTGGATTTCATAATGTTGCCTCCTCTGTGTTTTCTTCAGTATAACGGAAGGACTGTACGATAAACTGGACAGAAAGGACTGAATAATATGGAATCGATGTATTTGCAGTCGGCTGGCGGTGGGCAGATCTTCTGCCGTGTCTGGAAGCCGGAGGGAACGCCGCGGGCGACGCTTCAGATTGTTCATGGCATCGCAGAGCATGTGGACCGCTACGATGAATTTGCCAGATTTTTGAATGAACACGGGATTCTGGTTGCGGCCGACGACCATATGGGTCACGGCAAATCGATCGGAGAAGGAGAGGTTCCGGGCTTTTTCCGCGGGGGCTGGGATGCTGCGGTGGCCGATTCCCGGCAGCTCCAGGAGAAGCTGATGGAGGAATATCCGGATGTGCCCTGCTTCCTGCTGGGCCACAGCATGGGGTCCTTCATGGCGCGGACGATGCTCTTCCGCTATCCGGACAGCGGCATCCGCGGCGCCATCATCTCCGGCACCGGCTGGCAGCCAGCCGTGATGCTGAAGGCAGGACTGGCCCTCTGCCGGCATGAGGAGAAAAAATTTGGCGAGACAAGTACCAGCAACGCGCTCAACCAAATTATTTTTGGAGGCTACAACAAGAAGTTCAAGCCCAACCGCACGCCTTTTGACTGGCTCTGTACGGACAACACCGTGGTGGACCGATACATTGCGGATCCACTCTGCGGTTTTGACGCAACCATTGGACTTGCCCGGGATATGCTGACCGGGATCGGGATGATTCAGGACCGGTCCAATCTGGAAAAAATGAAAAAAGACCTGCCGGTCTGGTTCTTTGCCGGCGATAAGGATCCGGTCGGCAATATGGGAAAGGGCGTCCGCCAGGCCGCCGAGGCGTTCCGCAAAGCCGGTATGCAGAACGTTACCGTTACACTCTATGCGGGACGCCACGAGATGCTGAACGAGAAGAACAAAGCGCTCGTCTATCAGGACGTACTCGCCTGGACGGATCAATACTGTTGATTGACATAACTATTTTGAAATTTGGTGGGGCTTTTTGACGGCGATTCTGGAAATCGCGCAGAAAGCCCCAACTTTTTGAATAGAATTTAGTAACAAAAGTGTAATATTTTTTGCAAAATGGTTGCAATCATGTGGAATATCTGGTATAATTCGTACACGAGATATTCTGCCTAAGGAGCCTTGAAATATGAAAAAGAAGATCATCAGTCTGTTAGTGACTGTGGCATTGATGCTGGGCGTTGCATCTGTGACAGCCGTTGAGGCCGCGGCAGCCTCGCAGATGAAGGTCAGCGAGGAACTGATTGCGATCCTCAAGCAGTTCGAGGGCTTCCTCGAAAAACCGGTCTGGGACTACAGCCAGTATTCCGTTGGATACGGCAGCGCTGTGGACGAGGACTCGGAGGACTTCGACCGCTATATGGAGGAAGGTATCACCGAGGAAGAGGCCGACGCTCTGCTCCGGGAATATGTGGCCATTGCGGAGAAGGCTGTCAACGGCATGATCGATACATACGGCCTGAATCTCAGCCAGCAGCAGTTTGATGCCCTGATCGATTTTTGCTACAACTGCGGCACCGGCTGGATCAAGCAGGAGGGGAATTTCCGCAGCGCAGTCATCAACGGCGCTACGGGTAATGATTTCCTGAACGCCATCATCTCCTGGTGCAAGGCTGGCGGGAAGATCGAGACCGGCCTCATCAAGCGCCGCCTGGCAGAGGCCAACCTTTACCTCAATGGCGTCTATTCGGTGACGCCACCGAGCTGTTACTGCTATGTTATATACAATGCAAAGGGCGGTTATTGCGCAAAAGCGATTCAGGCCTATCAGGAAGGCGACGTGATTACAGAGCTGCCGACGCCCTCCAAGACGGATGCAAACTTTATCGGCTGGTTCAATGCCAGCAGCAATGGCGTGCTGGTGACGCAGCTCGACAGTAGCATCTCTGGTAGAACCCTGTTTGCCAACTGGGAAAACCTCGATGGCACTCCGGAGAAGGACCCGGAAGAGGTTGCTGTGAACTATAAGCGGGTTGTCCGTGTGAGCAACTCTCTGAATGTCCGGAAAGAGGCCAGCACGTCGAGCGATGTGATCAAAATCCTGTATGACGGCGATGTTGTGACGATTGTGGCAGAGCTTCAGACCGACGATCTGCTCTGGGGCAAGCTGGAAGAGGGCGGATGGATCGCCCTGAAGTATACGGAAGCCTATAAGGAGCCGGAGGAACCGGAAGAGCCCGAAGAGCCGGAAGAGCCGGAAGAGCCGGAAAAACCGGAAGCGCCCGCGGAGGAGATCGTCGTGACGGTGACCGGCTCCGTGGTGAATGTCCGCAGCGGCGCAGGTACGGACAACAGCGTTACCTCCGCCGTCCACTGCGGCGACAAAGTGACAATTGTGGAAGTCACCGATCTCAACGGAACCAAGTGGGGCAAACTTTCCACCGGCGGCTGGATCTGCCTGACCTATACCGATTATCAGGCCGAACCGGCGGAGCCGGAAGAGCCGCAGCAGCCGTCTCAACCGCAGCAGCCAGCGGAGATCACAGTCAAAGTCACCAATGGTCCGATTAACGTTCGCAGCGGCGCAGGCACCAACAACAAGATTATTTCCAGCGTCTATAACGGCCAGAGCCTGACCATTACCGCTGTGACGGAGGTGGACGGCAGGCCCTGGGGCCAGCTTTCCGACGGCGGTTGGATCTGCCTGAGCTATACCGACTACAAGGCATCCGATAATGAGACCGGCGGCGAAAACCAGACGCCGATTGCACCCTCCGGTACGACGGTCAAGGTCACCGGCAGCGCGGTCAATGTTCGGACAGGTCCCGGTACGAACAACGGCGTATCTACCGTGATCTACCGCGGCGCCAACGTCACAATTGTGGAGACAACAACAGTCAACGGCGCGATCTGGGGCAAGCTGTCCACCGGCGGCTGGATCGCTCTGCAGTATACGGATTACAGCGGCGGCGAAACGCAGACGCCCGCAGAGCCGGGCAATGCTTCCGGTGGATCTGTCACCGGTACAGTCAATGCGTCCAGCCTGAACGTTCGCAGTAAGGCCGGTATGGACGGCTCCGTGGTTGGTACCCTGTCCAAGGGGACGAGCGTGGAGATTCTGGAGCAGACCACCGTTGACGGTACGACCTGGGGCCGGATTTCCTCCGGCTGGATCAGTATGAGCTATGTCACCGTCCAGAACGGCGGCAGCGGAACGGCCTCCGGCGGCACGACGTACACGGTCACCGCAGATGTGGTCAATGTCCGCTCCGGCGCAGGGCTCAGCAACGGCGTCGTCTCGACGGTCACCAAAGGCACAAAGGTCACCATCGTGGAGACCGCCTCCGCCGACGGCATGACCTGGGGCAAGCTCTCCGGCGGCGGCTGGATCAGCATGACCTACGTGGCCTGAACGGAATCAGAAAACCGGCCGTGAATGCACGGCCGGTTTTTTCGCAGCCCATACCCAAAGTCCCGATTATGGTACTTGCATTCTGCTAGAATGCTGGTATAACATAGAAGGGACGGGAACCACATGGCATATTCAGTCAAGTATATAAGAGGGCACATGGAAGTTTACGGCGAGGACGGGCGGTTCCTGTTCTCTGCCGACAGCGACCGGGAAATCCGGGAGACATTGGAGGAGCTGTACGATTGATTCGGAATTTCAAGATCACTCTGGCCTATGACGGCACGCGCTACAGCGGCTGGCAGAAGCAGGGGAATACCGGGAACACCATCCAGGGCAAGCTGGAAAAGGTGATCTCCGCCATGTTCGGCACGGCGGTGGAGGTGCAGGGCAGCGGGAGAACCGACGCCGGTGTCCACGCCGCTGCTCAGACGGCGAATTTTAAAATGGATACGAAAGTCTCCGCAGCGGAGATCTGCCGCTACCTGAGGGCCTATCTGCCCCAGGATATCGGCGTTCTCTCCGTGGAGGAGGTGGATGCGCGGTTCCATGCCCGAATCTCCGCCAAGCAGAAAACCTATCGCTACCGCATCTGGAACTCGGACGTGCCCAATGTCTTTGAGCGGAAATACCTGTATCTCTGTCCAGAACCGCTGGATACGGCGGCCATGGAAGCCTGCGTGCCGTACTTCCTCGGTACCCACGACTTCCGGGCCTTCTGCTCCAATCCGGACTTGAAAAAGTCCTCTGTCCGCACCATCTATGAGATGCGGCTGGAGCGGCTGGGGCCGGAGCTGCGCCTGACCGTGACCGGCAGCGGCTTCCTCTACAACATGGTGCGGCTGATTGCCGGCACACTTCTGGAAGTGGGTAGGGGACACCTGCGACCGGAGGAGATCCCGGAGATCCTGGAGCGCCAGGACCGGAGGAGAGCCGGACCAATGGCCCCGGCCTGTGGCCTTTGTATGATGGAGGTGGCGTACGAATGAACATTCAAATTTTCGGCAAGAGCAAGTGTTTCGACACAAAAAAGGCGGAGCGCTATTTCAAGGAGCGCAGAATTCCGTTTCAGTCCATTGACGTGACCCGGTACGGTATGGCGCCCCGGGAGTTTGACAGCGTCGTGCGGGCTTTGGGCGGCATCGACAACCTGATCGACTGGAATGTCAGACACCCGGACATCGACCTCATGAAATACATGGACGACACTGTGGCCAAGGAGGACAAGGTCTACGACAACCCGAAGCTGATGAAAACGCCGGTTGTCCGAAATGGCAAGCAGGCCACCGTCGGCTACTGCCCGGAGGTCTGGGAGACCTGGAAATGACTGGCCTCTGGATCGCGGCGGCCCTCTTTGCTCTCTACTGGGCTGCCGTTTACGGGGTCTACCGTTTTGCTATTGTGCGGCGGGGCGGGAACCCGAACGTGACCGAAATCCACTATAAGCCGCTGCTGCCCTACAAAGAGGAAGCCGAGGCCGGAATCCGCTGGTTTCTCGACCGAAAGCCGGAGTCGGTCAGCATCCGATCCTATGACGGCTTGACACTCCGGGGCTATTGGCTGGAACATCCTCAGGCGAAGGGGGCCGTCGTTCTGATGCACGGCCATCGCAGCAGCTGGGCGACGGATTTCAGCTGCGTCTTCCGCTTCTACTACGAGCGGGGCTACTCCGTTCTGGCCTGCTGGCAGCGCGCCCACGGCGAAAGCGAGGGGGAGCACATCTGCTTCGGCGTGAAGGAGCGCTTCGACTGCAGGGACTGGGTGCGGTTCCTCGAGACGCGGATCTCGGCGGATCAGCCGGTCTTTCTGGATGGCGTCTCCATGGGCGCCGCCACGGTGCTGATGGCCGCCGGACTGTCTGATCTGCCGGACTGCGTCCGCGGCGTCATTGCTGACAGCGGCTTCACCTCGGCCTGGGACGAGTTTGCCAGCATTTTGAAACGGCTGCATCTGCCGCTCCATCCGCTGATGGACTCTGCAAATTGGATGGCCCGTCGTCTTGCTGGATTTGATTTTCGGGAATGCCCGCCCCTGGACGCCGCCCGGGAGACGAAGCTGCCGCTGCTGCTGGTTCATGGCGAGGCGGATACCTATGTGCCGCCGGAATTCAGCCGCCAGAATTTCGAAGCCTGCTGCTCGGAAAAACGGCTGGTTACGGTTTCAGGGGCGGTTCACGGCATGAGTTATCTCGTCGACCGGAATACCTGCCAGAGAGAACTGCTGGAATTTCTGAAATTATATGGCAAAAAAGAGGCTGCTGTTTGAGACAGCAGCCTCTTTTTCTGTACATTTGGAGAAACCAACCATGCATGGTTGTGATGCCGGATCGGCGGAAGCCTTCTTTGACGCGAGAAAGAAAATGGCGCGCTGCAATTCCTTGCAGCGCGCCGGATTCAAAGGAATCTTACTTGTTGTAGAGGTCGATGAGCTTCAGCAGATGCTCGTAACGCTCCTTGGCAGCAGCCTCGTTTCTGGCGAACAGATCGTCGGCGCGGTCGGGGAACTCACGGGTCAGACGGCTGTAGCGGGCCTCGTTCATCAGGAAGTCACGATAGCCACCGGCGGGAGCCTTGGAGTCCAGGGTGAACTTCTTGCCGGCCTCGGCAGCGGGGTTGAACCGGAACATATTCCAGTAACCGCAGTCGACAGCCTTCTTCATCTCGTTCTGGCAGTTCATCATGCCGCCCTTGATGGAGTGCATCTCGCAGGGAGCATAGCCGATGATGAGGGACGGGCCGTTGTAAGCCTCGGCCTCCTTGATGGCCTTGATGGTCTGAGCGGGGTTGGCGCCCATAGCGACCTGAGCCACGTAGATGTAGCCGTAGGACATGGCGATCTCCGCCAGGCTCTTCTTCTTGACTTCCTTACCGGCAGCCGCGAACTGAGCGACCTGGCCGATGTTGGAAGCCTTGGAGGCCTGTCCGCCGGTGT
>CAMGPO010000003.1 GCA_946060825.1 uncultured Clostridia bacterium
GTGGACTCCAAGGGCAACTTCGGCAAGGTCTACTCCCGGGACATGGCCTACGCCGCCTCCCGGTACACCGAGGCCAAGCTGGATCCCATCTGCCAGGAGCTGTTCCGGGACATCGACCTCGATACCGTGGACTTTGTGGATAACTACGACGCCACCCGGCAAGAGCCGACCCTGCTGCCCACCACCTTCCCCAACGTGCTGGTGTCCGCCAACATGGGCATCGCCGTCGGCATGGCCTGCAACATCTGCGGCTTCAACCTGCGGGAGGTCTGCGAGACAGCCATCGCCCGGATCAAGAATCCGGAGGCTGACCTGCTGGAAACCCTGCCGGCCCCCGACTTTCCCACTGGCGGCGAGATTCTCTACGACGCCGCTGAGATGCGGGAGATCTACCGCACCGGCCGCGGCCCGGTCAGAGTCCGCAGCCGCTGGCGCTATGTCAAAGAGGGCAACCTGATCGAGATCTACGAGATCCCCTATTCCACCGCCATCGAGGTCATCCTCGATAAGGTCACGGAGCTGGTCAAGGCCGGCAAGCTGAAAGAGATCGCCGATATGCGGGATGAGAGCGACCTCAGCGGCCTCAAGCTGACCATCGACCTCAAGCGGGGCACCGATCCGGAGAAGCTGATGCAGAAGCTCTTCAAGATGACGCCCCTGCAGGACAACTTCGCCTGCAACTTCAACATCCTGATCGCCGGCACTCCCAGGGTACTGGGTGTCGGGGAGATTTTGGACGAGTGGACGGCCTGGCGGATGGAATGCGTCAAGCGCCGCGTTTTCTTCCAGAAGACCAAAAAGGCGGAGAAGCTCCACCTGCTGCTGGGCCTCAAGCGGATTCTGCTGGACATTGATAAGGCCATCCGCATCATCCGGGAGACCGAGAGCGAGGCTGAGGTCATCCCCAACCTGATGATCGGTTTCGGCATCGACCAGGTACAGGCCGAGTTCGTGGCCGAGATCAAGCTGCGCAACATCAACAAGGAATACATCCTCAAGCGGACCGAGGAGACCGACCGCCTGGCCGAGGAGATCGAGGACCTTGAAAAGACCCTCAAGAGCAGCCAGCGCATTCGCAGCATCATCGTCAAAGAGCTGCAGGAAGTTTCCAAAAAATACGGAAAAGACCGAAAAACCGGACTTGTCACCGAAATCCCGGCTCCGGAAATCGAGGAGGAGGACCCCGTCGAGGACTATCCCGTCCACCTGTTCCTCTCCCGGGAGGGATACTTCAAGAAGATTACGCCCCAGTCCCTGCGGATGTCCGGCGAGCAGAAATTCAAGGAGGGCGACGGCCTGCTGCGCGCCATGGAGGCCACCAACCGCACGGAGCTGCTGGTGTTCACCAACCAGTTCCAGGTCTACAAGGTGCGCTGCGCCGAGTTTGACGACTCCAAGGCCTCTCTGCTGGGCGACTATCTGCCCACCAAGCTCCAAATGGGAGAGGGGGAGACGGTCATCGACGTCTGCCTGCCTGGCGACTACCGGGGCAACATCCTCTTCGCCTTTGAAAATGGCAAGGTGGCCAAAGTTGCCATGGAGGCCTATCTGACCAAGTCCAACCGCCGGAAGCTGACCGGCGCCTACTCGGACAAGAGTCCGCTGAAGGCTGTGCTGCCGCTGCCGGAGGACCGGCAGGTGGTGCTCATCTCCACCGAAGGCCGGGCCCTGATCTTCTCCACGGCCCAGCTCCAGCCCAAGACCACGCGGAACACCATGGGCGTCCAGGTGATGACCCTGAAGAAGAAATATGTGCTCGAACGGGCCTTGATTCTGGAAGAGAGCGGCGTCGTCAACGCCGCCCGCTATCGCACCAGAACCATTCCCGCTGCCGGTATGCTGCTCAAGGAGGAGGATACCGGCAACGTCCAGCTCACTATGGAGCTTTGAGGCTCCGGGAGGTTTCCATGAAGCACCGCCTGATTCCGATGCTGTTGGCGCTGCTGCTGCTCAGCGGCTGCGCTGCGCTGGTTCCCAGCGAGTATACCGTCGTCACGGAACACACCGAGACGGTAGTTGAGGAGGACAGTGACGCGCTGACTGCCGAGAGCTATGACGAGCTGAAATACGCGATCCTGACCCTTATCGAGGACGGCACTGCCCACGGCGTCATCCGGGCCTACCACTACGACGGCGACGTGACCAAGGACATCTCCTCTGCTGCCTATGAGGTCTGGAAAAACGACCCCATGGGTGCCTATGCTGTGGAGTTCATCACCACCGATTGCAATCTGCTGCTGTCTTATTATGAGATCCATGTGGAGATCACCTACCGGCAGAACGCCGTCGACGCTGCGGATATCTCCTATGTCCGCGGCTCCGCCGGCGCCAGGCAGGCCATCGAGACGGCGCTGGCCGGGATGGCCGACCGGCTGGTGCTGCGCATCTCCGCCTATCCCGAGGATCTGGACTGCGAGGCGCTGGTCAGCGCCTACTGTGAGGCCCATCCCGAGACCCAGATGGAATGCCCCGCCGTTTCGGCGGCGGTCTATCCCGACAACGGCAGCATCCGGATTCTGGACCTCCAGTTCACCTACGAGCACACCGTGGACGAGCGCAAGACCATGCAGAGCGCTGTCAGCACGGTGCTCAATTCGGCGGCCAACTATGTCCGCTACCGGAATGAGGACAGCGCCAAGGCAGAGCTGCTCTGCTCCTATCTGCTGGACCGCTTCGACTACACGGAGGGGGAGAGTGTCACGCCGGTCTACTCGCTGCTCTGCGAGGGCGTGGCCGACAGCAGAACCTTCGCGCAGATTTATCAGATTCTGTGCGACCGGGTCGGCCTGGAGTGCTGTACGGTTTCCGGTTATCTGGACGGCGAGAGCTACGCCTGGAATATCATCAACATCGACGGCGTTTACCGCCATCTGGATCTGATGCGCTGCGTGCGGGACGGCGTCGGCCAGTTCACGCTCTATTCCGACGGTGAAATGGAGCGCTACAGCTGGGACCGGACCGCCTACCCGAGCTGCAGTGACAAACCGGAAGCGCTGGAAGAACCAGAGGGCCCGTCCGGTGAGCAAACCTGGCCGGAGCAGCCGTCCGGCCCGGAGATACCGGCCGAACCGGAGGAGCCGACGGAACCGGATATTCCGCAGGGGACGGATTCGGAGGACCAGGAGATGCCGGAGACGCCGTAAATCAATGAAAAATCAAAAAGAAGGAATGTTTATGCACATCTTACCGGATTTATTCCTGACCTTCGCGAAGATCGGCGTAATGACCTTCGGCGGAGGCATGGCCATGCTGCCCATTCTGCAGCGGGAGGTCGTGGAGAAAAAGAACTGGGCCACCGAGGATGAGCTGGGCGACTATTATGCCATTGGCCAGTGTACGCCCGGCATCATCGCCGTTAACACGGCTACCTTTGTCGGTCAGAAGCAGGGCGGGATCGCCGGCGGCATTGTCGCCACCCTGGGCGTGGTGTTCCCCTCGCTCATCATCATCACGGCCCTGGCCGGCCTGATCGCGGCCTTCTCCCATCTGACCTGGGTGCAGCACGCCTTCGCCGGTATCCGCGTCTGTGTCTGCGTGCTGATCTTCAACACTGTGCTCAAACTGGCAAAGAAGGCCATCGTGGACTGGAAGGCCTTTCTGATCTTCCTGGCCGTTGTGATCCTCTCGGTCTTTACCGACCTGTCCCCGGTCATATTTGTCCTGGGCGCGGCCCTGCTGGGTATCCTTCTTAAAACGCTGGAGGTGAAAAAGGCATGACGCTTCTGTGGCTTTACTGGGAGTTTTTCAAAACCGGACTCTTTGCCATCGGCGGCGGCATGGCCACGCTTCCCTTCCTGCAGGAGATGGGGGTGGCCACCGGCTGGTTCACGGCCGGACAGCTCGCCGATATGGTGGCCGTCTCCGAGTCCACACCCGGCCCCATCGGCGTCAACATGGCCACCTATGTGGGCTTTACTACCGCGGGCGTCGGCGGCGCGGTGATCGCCACCCTGGGCCTCGTCACGCCCTCCATCATCATCATCCTGATTATTGCGGCGCTGCTCAAGAATTTCCGTAACAACCGCTATGTGGACGCCGCCTTCTATGGCCTGCGCCCAGCCTCTTCGGGACTCATCATGGCGGCGCTGATCTCCCTGGTCGCCATCGCCATGCTGCACATCGATCTCTTCCGGGAGACGGGAAGCCTGCTGGATCTGGTCGATCTCAAATCGCTGATTCTGGCGGCGGTGCTGCTGGTCCTGACCCGCTGGGTCAAGCCGACGAAAAAGCTGCACCCGATTGTGTTCATTCTCGCCTCGGCGGTGGTCGGCGCGGTATTTTCCTTCGGCGCCTGAAATTTAGGCTTTACAATTTGAAATTATCTGCTATAATATACGGGTAATCCGCGCCAGTGGCTCAATGGATAGAGCATCGGATTCCGGTTCCGAGGGTTGGGGGTTCGAGTCCCTTCTGGCGTACCAAAAAAGACGGTATCATCCGATACCGTCTTTTTTGGTATATCAAAGAGGAAGGGACTCGAACCATAAAATCCGGCCTGCCGGTGGCAGGCCGGGCAGCCAGTGCGCACACTGGCTGATCCAATCTTTGCGCCGCAGGCGCAAAAGCAAACGAGTCCCTTCTGGCGCGCTGACGAAACTGGCAACAACGGATTCTTCGCTCCGCTCAGAATGAGGTTGTTTTTGCGCCGCAGGCGCAAAAGCAAACGAGTCCCTTCTGGCGCGCTGACGAAACTGGCAACAACGGATTCTTCGCTCCGCTCAGAATGAGGTTGTTTTTGCGCCGCAGGCGCAAAAGCAAACGAGTCCCTTCTGGCGCGCCGACGAAACTGGCAACAACGGATTCTTCGCTCCGCTCAGAATGACACGGCACCGCCGATTTGTCATTCTGAGGAGCGAAGCGACGAAGAATCTTTTCGGCTACCCAAAGGAGGTAACCCCATGGACTTTCACGACCTCATTCAAATCCGGGACGAGATCGAACAGATCCGGAAGACCTACGAGCTGTTCAACGAGGACACCCGGCTGAACCGCTCCCAGGCGGCCCGTGTGGAATTCCTGACCACCACCCGCTACATCGAGCGGTATCTGAAGCCCGGCGCAAGAATCCTGGACGTCGGCGCGGGAGCGGGGGAGTACAGCCTCTACTTTGCACGAAAGGGCTATGACGTCTGCGCCCTGGAGCTGGCGGAAAACAACCTCCGGGCTTTCCAGCGAAAGCTCCGGCCGGAGGACCGTATCGATCTGGTGCAGGGCAACGCCGTCGATCTGAGCCGCTATGGGGACGAATCCTTTGACGCCGTCCTGCTCTTCGGCCCCCTGTACCATCTGCACAGCGAGGACGACCGTCAGAAGTGCATCGCCGAGGCCAGCCGCGTCTGTAAGCCGGACGGGAAGCTGTTCTTCGCTTTCATCTCCAACGATATGGTCATCCTGACGGAGTTTTCCAACAATCCCGACTACTTCACCTGCGGCGACTACAACAAGGAGACCTTCGAGCTGGACGACTTTCCCTTTGTGTTCCATACGGTGGATGAATGCCGGGCCATGCTCCGCACCGGTGGAATCCGGATTCTCCACGAGGTTGCCGCCGACGGCGTCAGCGAGCTGCTGGAGGATCGGATCAACGCCCTGGACAGGGAGAATTTCGCGCAGTATCTGCGCTACCACTTTTATATCTGCGAGAAGCCGGAGCTGCTTGGTATGACCAATCACCTGCTGTTCGTGGGTGAGAAAGAAGAACGCCGCCTTTGATTTGTGACTTTTCCACAGAAATAAAATTAGAAATTGACATTGTGCCGTACAAAATCTATAATAAAACCAAATAGTTTGGTATGTTGAACGGGAATTCGGGAAAGGAGACGGCGCATGATTATCACGATCGGCAGGCAGTTTGGCAGCGGCGGCAGCGAGATCGGCAGAAAGGTCGCGGAAAGGCTGAATATTCCCTACTATGACAAGAATATCATCGACCATGTGGCTGACAAGCTGGGGTTCAGTCCCCAGTATGTGAAGGAGGTCGAGGAAAAGCCCACGGGCAGCTTCCTCTTCTCCATGGCCATGTACTCCTACGGCTCCGCCGCCGAAGGCATGGTGCCGGCGGAGCTGCGGGTCAGTACGGCCCAGACCGAATTTATCCTCGAAAAGGCCCGGGAGGGCCGGGGCGTTTTCGTCGGCCGCTGCTCCGACTATATCCTGCGGGACCGGGAGGATGTGCTGAGCGTTTTCGTCTATGCGGACATGGCAACGCGGATCCGCAGCGTCGTAGCCCGCTACAATCTCTCGGAGCGGGAGGCCGTCAGGACCATCCAGCAGACCGACAAGCGCCGCGCCCTCTACTACAACACCAACACCCAGCACCGCTGGGGCGCCAGGGAGAGCTATGACCTGCTGCTGGACAGCGGCGTCTTTGGTCTGGACGGGACGGTGGACGCCATCGTCCACAGCTGCAAGCTCCTGGAAGCGAAGCGGAACATCAGGTAAACCGATCCGGGCTGCCTGCCGGCGGCCCGGCTTTTTCACAAGGAGGAACTCAATATGCGTGTATTACTGGTAAACGGAAGCCCCAGAGCCAAAGGCAACACCGCCGGCGCTCTCGGTGAGATCGCGGCGGTGCTGGAACAGCAGGGGATTGAAACGAAGATATTTCAGCTCGGCGGCGATCCCATCTGCGACTGCATCGGCTGCGGCGGCTGTGCCGGGAAGGGCCGCTGCGTCTTTGACGACGATGTGGTCAACCGCCTGATCGACGAGGCGGCCAAGGCCGACGGCTTTGTCTTCGGCACGCCGGTCTACTATGCCCATCCCTCGGGCCGGATTCTGTCGGCCCTCGACCGGGCCTTCTACGCCGGCTCCGCCGCCTTCCGGAAGAAGCCGGGCGCGGCTGTGGCGGTGGCCCGCCGGGCCGGTACGACGGCCTCCGTCGATGTGCTGAACAAGTATTTCACGATTGCGGAGATGCCGGTGGTGTCCTCGACCTACTGGAACGTGGCCCACGGCCGGGCGCCCGGCGAAGTGGCGGAGGACGCCGAGGGCCTGCAAACCATGCGGAACCTGGGACGCAATCTGGCCTGGCTGCTCCGGTGCATCGAGGCCGGTAAAGCTGCGGGCATCACCCCTCCGGAGTCCGAGCGCAGCAATCAGACCAACTTCATCCGCTGAAACTGTCATTTCTCTGCAAACCGTAAAAACACCGTGCAGCCGGAGCTGCACGGTGTTCTTTTGCATTTACATGGCGTCGAGGGCGTCCTTGATGGAGCCGATCATATAGAGGGAACCGAAGCAGAGCACTACGCCGTCCTGCCCGGCGGCCTCGATGGCGGCCTTGACGCCGTCAGCGATCTCCGCGTAGGGCGATGCCGGGATGCCGGTGCTCTCCAGATAGGCAGCCAGCTTGTCGGCGTCCAGCTTTCTGGGGTTCGGCGGGGTGACGCAGATGAACTGCTGCACATAGGGCATGACGGGCTGGTACATATCCACATAGTCCTTGTCCGCCAGAACGCCGGTGAGCACCACCAGCTTTTTCCCGGGCAGATAATCCTGGATATTTTTGACCAGGGCCTCGATGCACTGGGGATTGTGGCCGCCGTCGATGATGAACAGCGGATCCCGGCGCATGATGTCGAAGCGGCCTGGCCAGCGGACGTCCCGCAGACCATCGCGGATGTTCTGCTCGGAAATCTTCCAGCCCTCCTCGATCAGTGTGTCGGCCACGGACAGCACCACGGCTGCGTTGTGGAGCTGGTGGTCGCCCAGGAGGGGCAGGAACAGGTTTTTCCGAGCGCCGCAGTCAAAGACCTGGCCGTCCAGGGAATGGCTGACGGAGCGCAGACCGTCGAAGTCGGCCTTCTTCAGGCTGACGTGCCGCTCGGCGCAGACGCGCTCAAAGACGGATTCGACGCCCGGGGTGCCGCGGTAGACCACGGCGTGGCCGCCCTCCTTGAAGATGCCAGCCTTGGTCTCTGCGATCTTTTCGAGGGTGTCGCCCAGATATTCGGTGTGGTCGAGGCCGATGTTGGTGATGACGGCGACCTCGGGGACTTCAATGACATTGGTGGAGTCCATGGCGCCGCCCATGCCCACCTCCAGCACCACGATGTCGCACTGCATCCGTTTGAAATACTCAAAGGCGATGCAGCTCACCAGCTCAAACTCCGTAGGGGATTCCGCCATGGTGTCGGCCAGAGGCTTGACGTATTCGGTGATGGCGGCCAAATCCTCGTCGGAGATCTCCTGCCCGTCCACCTGCATCCGCTCGTGGAAGCGGTAGATGTAGGGCGAGGTGTAGAGGCCGGTGCGGTAGCCCGCCTTCCGCAGAATGGATGCGGTCATGGCGGCGGTGCTGCCCTTGCCGTTGGTGCCGGCGATGTGGACGAATTTCAGCTTCTTTTCCGGATTACCCATCCGGCGCAGCAGCTCCTGGGTACGGCCCAGGCCCGGAATGCTACCCTTCCAGCAGACCGAGTGAATGTAGGCGATGGCTTCATTTGCGTTCATCATGAAGGGACTTCCTTCCAATGTAGATTTTTATATGCGGGGGCGTTACTCGCCGGCCGGTTTGCGGAGCTTCGGCGGCCAGACGCCGGCGCGCTCAAAGACCTTGGTCTTGAACAGCAGGTGGACCAGAATGGCGTCGATCACGATGGTGACGGCAAACTGGATGGAGCGGGTGCTGAGGAAATAGGCCATGCTGGCGGCGAAGCTGCCCTTGCTGTTGTAGACCAGGGACAGCGACGCGCTCTGATACAGAATGGAACCGAAGACCACGGCGGGCAGGAAGGCCAGGAAGATCCGGGGCAGAGAGAGCTTCTTGCTCAGGAAACCGCGGAAAAGGCCGGCGCAGACGCCGTAGAGAATCGGGGGAATACAGAAGACAGGATTGTAGCCGTAGCCGGAGAAAAGACAGCCGACCAGGTCCGCGGTGAAGCCGACAAGGCCGCCGGCCAGAGGACCGAAAAGGGCGCCGGCCAGGAAGATCGGCACTGCTTCCACGGAAAACCGGGTGAAGGCGTTGGGCATGGGGATGATGAGCCGGGCGAATACGACGCTGAGGGCTGCCAGCAGCGCGCAGAACGCGAGGGTTTTGGTGGTCATGCTGCGGGCCGGGTTGGCGGACGTAGCAGCACCCGTGGTGTTTTTTGACATAAAAAATGCCTCCTAAAATAAATTTGGGAGGAGGTTGGGTGGATATTCGGATGAGACACACCAAAAATGAGCTGGCAACGAAAGCGCACACACCTCCTGCGGGCCATGACCCGCAAAGGGGAACGCGATGCGATAGCGGACGCGGAATAACATCGCGGAACCGAAGCTCCTTCGCCCGGCGGCAACCTCCCATCCGTCCGGTACTTAACGCGTTATCCCTACTCATGTGCAGCGTTGGTGTGCGCATGGGGCTGGCAGGGACGTAAGGGAAGGCCCCTGTCAGCATCTATTCTAATCGATTTTTTTCAAATAGCAAGAGGAAAAATAAAAAAGTTTCGGACATTTTAGGCGGGCAGAATCGTCCTTTGGGCGGACAGAGTCGTCCGCGCCTACTTGACGAATTTCTGGATGGCGGCGCAGAGCTCGTCGATAGCCTGCTGGTCGCCCTCCTCAACGGCGTCCACGATGCAGTGGCGCAGGTGATCCTCAAGGATGATCTTGCCGGTGTTGTTGAGGGCGCTGCGGACGGCGGAGAGCTGCACCAGCACCTCGCTGCAGTCGTAGCCCTCCTCAACCATCCATTTCACCTTTTCCAGGTGGCCGATGGCCCGGGCCAGCCGGTTGATAACGGCCTTCTGGTTCTCGTGGACATGGCCGTGGCCGTGACCGTGGGTGTGGCAGTGGTCATGCTCATGGTCGTGGCCATGCTCATGATCATGCTCATGGCTGTGTTCGTGGTCATGGATATGATCCTCTCCGAGGGAGAGGGCAGATACGGCAGGGGTGGAATGAAGCTCGTCGGGCATGGCAGGCACCTCCAAAAGAAACGGAAGAAAAGGATTCAACAATGATCTCTAAAAATATAACATAATAATAGGGAAACTGCAAGGCTTGAACGCTTTACAAAGCCAAAAGAATTCGGTATAATAAGAGCGAATTGGGAATGATAACTGGGCGCGCACTGCGCCCGACAGAAAGGAAGTTTTACGATGCACGAACACGGACATCACGACCATCCGCACACCCACGATCATGACCACGACCACGGCTGCGCCCATGGCTGTGAGCATCAAGACTGCGCCTCCTGCAGCCAGGATCCCAAGGCGGAGCTGCTGGCGCTGATGAACTATATGGTCAAACACAACACCGCCCACTGTGCCGAGCTGGAGGGCCTTGCCAAGCAGCTCAAGGGGCTGGGCATGGAGCAGGCCTATGAGCAGGTCATGCTGGCCGTCAGCGACTTCGAGAAGGGCAATCTGCGCCTCTCTACCGTCCTGGCCGCAATGAAGTAAGGAGTCTTTTTCATGTGTCTTTCCACCGTCTATAAAACCAGCCAGAGCCCTGAAAACATTGTGCTAACCAACGTGCAGCGCATTGAGGATAAGGGCGGCACCATCCTGCTGACCAACATCATGGAGCAGCAGGTGGCCGTCGAGGGGCGCATCGCCCTGGCCGACCTGGTCAGCGGCTACGTTGTCATCGAGGAAGCGGCCTCCTGAGTGTGGAGGCAGGGAGGAACAAATGGCGGAATACGAGCTGGTGCGGGAGATCCCGAACCTCTGCAGAAACAACCAGATGCGGGACGTCTTTGTCTCGGAGATCGAGACCGACGACCCGGTGGACTATGTCCGCAGCTTTGTGAAGGGCCGGATCGACAGCCTCAGCACCGAGACGCTGAAGGACGGCACCCTGGCGGTCTATGTGGAGAGCGCCGGCCTGTTCCAGAAATTCCTCTTTACGCCGCTCTGATGGCTGTTCCCTCAAAAAATGGCATTTTCGTCAAAGGTTTGTATTGAAAATGTGCGGGAATTATGTTACGCTGATTTTACAGTGAGATTTGTGCGCATCCAGCCGCCTGCGGGCGGCTAGTGGTGCGTATTCCAAGGAGATCCGATATGACGCATACAATTGCTGTTGCCGGTAAAGGCGGCGTCGGAAAGACGACCACCTGCGGCATGATTATCGACCATCTGGTGCGGAGCGGCAAGGCTCCCATCCTTGTGGTGGACGCCGATGCCAATTCCAATCTGAATGAAGTCCTCGGTGTCGAAGTGGAGACCACTCTCGGCGATATCCGCGAGGAGATTGCCCATGCAGAGCTGGCCAAGACCAACCCGATCCCGGCTGGCATGAGCAAGGCTGACTATATGGAGATGAAGGTCTCCCGTGCCCTTGTCGAAGAGGACGACTTTGACATGCTGGTCATGGGCCGCACCCAGGGCAAGGGCTGCTATTGCTTCGTCAACGGCCTGCTCAAGACACAGCTTGACAAATATGTGGGCAATTACCGCTACACAGTCATCGATAACGAGGCTGGTCTCGAATATATTGCCCGCGGCACCCTGCCCCATGTGGACACTCTGCTGCTGGTCAGCGACTGCTCCCGCCGCGGCATCCAGGCGGTGGCCCGGATCGCGGAGATGGTGCAGGAGCTGGAGCTGAAGCCAGGCCGTATGGGCCTGATTGTCAACCGGGCGCCCGGCGGTGTCCTGAACGCCGGTGTGCGTGAGGAGATTGAAAAGCACGGCCTCGAGCTCTTCGGTGTGCTGCCCCAGGACGACCTCGTCTTTGAGTACGACTGCGAGGGCAAGCCCAGTTCCAAGGTCCCGGAGGATACTCCGGTCAAGCAGGCCCTGCGGGCCATCATGAACCGTTTGAATCTGTGACGTCGGGGGACGTCCGGTTCAAAATAAATCCGTATACTTTTATTTAAGGGGGATATCATACATGTCTTTCGCACCTAAGGCTCAGGCCTTCAAAGCCTCCATCAACGCCGTGACCATCGGCACTGGTGACAAGGCTGCAGTGCTCGGCGGCAACAATGTGATGCCGTTCTACACCTTCGATGCGCCCGTTGCCCAGAAGCCCAAGATTGGTATCGAGATCGTCGATACCGGCATGGAGACCTATTCCTTCGTTCCCGGCCTCGTAGAGTTCTACGCCGGCTGTGAGAGCGTTGTGGATATGGCCAAGAAGGCCGCCACCGTTGAAGGCGTCGCCTTCCTCGCGCTGCACTTTGAGAGCGCCGATCCCAACGGCGAGAACACGCCTGTTGAGGACTGCGTCAAACTGGCCAAGGCTGTCTCCGAGGCTGTTGATCTGCCGCTCGTCATCATGGGCTGCAAGAACGCCGAAAAGGATGCCGCTCTGTTCAACGCCGTCTCTGAGGCGCTGCAGGGCAAGAACATCGTGGTCCTCTCCGCCAAGGAAGAGAACTACAAGAACGTCGGTGCTTCCGCTTCTCTGGCCTATGGTCAGAAGGTCGGCGCCGAATCCGCCGTTGACATTAACCTTGCTAAGCAGCTGAACGTCCTGCTCAGCCAGCTGGGAGTTTCCGACGATTCCATTGTCATGAACATCGGCTCCGCCGCCGCTGGCTATGGCTATGAGTACGTTGTTTCCACACTGGACCGTGTCAGAGCTGCCGCTCTGGCCCAGGGTGACGGCCAGCTCCAGATGCCCATCGTGACCCCCATCTCCTCCGAGACCTGGGGCGTCAAGGAAGCCGTCATGCCCGAAGCGGACATGCCGGAGTGGGGCAATCAGGAAGAGCGCGGCATCGAGATGGAAATCACCACCGCCGCCGCCTGCCTGGCGTCCGGTTCCGACGCCGTCATTCTGAGACATCCCGCTTCGATCGCGGCCATCGCCGCCTACATCGACGCCCTGGTTTAAGGCTGGAAGGAGGAAACAACAATGGCATTAAAAGGTCTGGACATTTTCAAACTGTCTCCGAAGAAAAACTGCAAAGAGTGCGGCTGCCCCACCTGTATGGCATTCTGCATGAAGGTTGCCCAGGGTGCTCTGCCTCTGGATAAGTGCCCCCATTTCTCTCCCGACGCCATCGCCACCCTGTCCGAGGCGACCGCGCCCGCGATGAAGACCATCAAGGTCGGCGATCACAAGCTCGGCGGCGAAACCGTCCTCTTCCGTCATGAGAAGACCTTCGTCTCCAAGAACCTCTACGCCGTCACCCTGTGCTCCTGCATGGATCCGGCTGACGTCGACGCCAAGCTGGCGGAAACCGCCAAGGTCGACTACGAGCGTATCGGTGAGCGGATGTACGTCGAATTCATCTTTGTCCATGACGCCGGCAAGGGCGCGGACAAGGTTGTCGATATTGTGAAAAAGGTCGAGGCTGCTGGCCGCAACGCCATCGTCGAGACCGAGGACCCCGAGGTCGCCAAGGCTGTCGTCGAGGTCACTGCGAACGCCATCATCGACGGCGCTACCGCCGAGAACTGGGAAGCCATGAACGACGCCGTGGCGGGCAAGGCTGTTCTGGGTGTCAAGGCTCCCGTCCTGGCCGACGCCTATGACGTTATCGCCAAGCTCGAGGGCAAGGGCAACAAGAACCTGGTCGTGGACTGCACCGGCGCCACCATCAAGGATACCTTCGCCAATACCGTGCTGCTCCGCCGCACCGCCATCAAGGACGGCGACCGCACCTGCGGTTATCCCTCCATCGTGAACCTGGCCAAGGTCGCCGAGGGCAACATCCACCTGCAGACCGCTCTGGCCGCCACCTTCACCGTCCGCTACGGCTCCATCATCGTCATGGAGAAGTTCGGCTACGCCGAGGCCCTGCCGCTCTGCGGCCTGCGCCAGAACGTCTTCACCGATCCCCAGAAGCCCATGAAGGTCGCCCCCGGCATCTATCCGATGAACGGCGCCGACGAGAACTCCCCCTGCATGCTGACCGTCGACTTCGCGCTGACCTACTTCCTGGTCTCCGGCGAAATCGAGCGCTCCAAGGTTCCTGTCAACCTCATCATCACCGACGCCTCCGGTATGTCCGTCCTGACCGCCTGGGCTGCCGGCAAGTTCTCCTCCACCACCGTGAAGAAGACCTTCGACGAGTTTGACATCGCGAGCAAGATCAAGAACCGCACCCTGGTCATCCCCGGCAAGGTTGCCGTCATGAAGGGCGAGATTCAGGACAAGCTGCCTGAGTGGAACGTTGTTGTCGGTACCCGTGAGGCCGTCGAGATCGTCAAGTTCCTGAAGGATGGCGAGCACGTCAAGGCTGCCGAGGCTGTTGCCGCCACTAAGACGACCACCGTGAAGAAGGAGACCGTCGATGCCAACGCGCCGCTGGACTTCGAGAAGATCGCTGCTTCCATCCCCGCCATCAAGATCCGCGACGATCTGGATGCGCACTACAAGCAGAGAGATC
>CAMGPO010000004.1 GCA_946060825.1 uncultured Clostridia bacterium
AGGCAGGGGTTGCCCCGCTTTCCTTCGGAGGAGGCGGCGCAGATGCAGTCCGGGAAATCGCGGTGCAGGGCCAACACCCGCTCCACGCCTTCCCGGCTGAGCCGGGGCTGGTCGGCCACCAGATAGAGGATGGCCTCGCAGTCCCCGAGGGCCCCGGTGCCCAGGCGGACGCTGCGGGAGATACCGTCCTCCGGCCGGTCGTTGCGCAGGGCTTCCAAACCGCGCGCCGAAGCGATGCGGGCCGTCTCCGGACTGCTGACGACGGCCACCGTCCGCAGCCCCGGCGGAATTGCGTCGATGGCCCGGTCGAGCAGGGTACGGCCCTCAAGCCGGGCCAGCAGCTTGTTTTCCCCGAAACGCAGTCCCCGCCCGGCGGCCAGCAGCACGCAGCCAATCATCCCCGGCACCTCCTTTTTTCAGCCTTAGTATAGCCGCTGCCGGGCGAAAAAGCAAGAAAAGGATCGCCCTGCGCCGTTCATGGCGCAGGGCGGTGTTTTACATGGTCCAGCTCATGTTTTTCTCCGTCTGCGGAAGGATCTGAATGATGTGGTCGATGCGCAGGGCAATGTAGAGCAGGATGTGGGTGTCGGAGGCATTCATGTCGAGGTTGAGAATCGCGCCGATTTTTGCGATCCTGCGGTAGAGGGTGTTCCGGTGGACCTGCATGACCTCAGCGGTTTTTGAGATGTTGAAGGCGCAGGCGGCGTACTGCTCCAGTGTGGAGAGCAGGGACATCCTGTTGGCGGCGTCATAGTCCCGGATGGGGAGGATGATGCTTTTGTGAACCTTTTCCAGAATCGGCTCTCCCCAGCAGCTGCACAGGGCCTGATAGAGCATATAGGCTCGGAAGTCGTGGATGTTCTTCTGCGCGTCCAGCTTTGGCCCGATAATCATGGAGAATTTGGCCTCGTCGTACGCCTTTTTCAGATGCCGGAGGCTGGCACAGGTCTTGCTGACGCTGATGCAGAGGCGGATTTGGGGGTGATCCGCCCAGATACCCTGAAGGAGTTGACGGAGCGTGAAAACCGGGGACTGATCGCCGGGCCGCAGCTCGGCGGAGGGCGAGACGACAACGTGGCGCCGTTCCTGGCTGTAGATGAAAGAGGCGGGGAAGGTCTCCTGAATCCGCTTCTTCAGCGTGCTGCGCACAACGGTCGGGATTTCCTCCTGCCATTCCAGAATCCAGACATAGCGCGGCGTGTCGCTGTTGATGCCGAGGAAGGATGCGGTCTCCCGCAGGGCGAGGGGCGAGAGGGTGTGCTCTCCGCGGAGAAGCTCGCGGTAGAGCGCGTCTGCGCTGTCGATGGAGCTCTGCGGCTTGTAATGGGCAAGGGCAAGAGCCAGATAGGGAATGGCCTCCATGGTCATGGCCAGCTCCAGCTCAGAGATCGCCCGCTCATACTTCAGCGGGATGGCGACGAAGGCGTACAGGTCGAGAATCCGCACGATCAGCGCGCGGCAGCTCTGGTTGCAGTAGATCTGCGGCGAGGGACAGGAGAGAACCCGGTCCAGATTGCGGGAGAGAATGGAGGTGACATTGACGGTGTGCAGGGTGTCGTGCTGCGTCAGGCTGTGCAGTTCCGGGCCCACGACCAGGTCGACGGAGCGGCCCAGCGCCTTGTTCACCAGCTCTGCCACATCGAGGGCGGTATAGGGGCGGGAGCAGAGGCCCGCCAGCTCGGAACGGAGCTGCAGGAGCACCTCCGACTGGTATACCTCCGGAAATTCCGCCTGCTTCTGACAGATGATGCTGTGAAAATCGGCGGCGGGCGGCAGCAGCAGGACGAAAGTGGATCCTGCGGACAGACGGTTCCGCTGCTGCTCCGTCAGCGTGAAGCCGGGGGCGCCCGTCAGGACGATGCCCGTGACGCCCTGACGCAGGGCGGCGGAGAACAGCACGCTGGGTGTGAAGCTTTCCGTGAAAATCCGGTGAAAGACGAAGAGCAGACTGCCGGGCTGGATGCTGCACAGATCAGCGGCGGTGGAGACCAGATGAATCTCCCGGAATTCCCGCTCAACGCAGTGTTCGCCGCAGAGGACGGTGTAGCCGTTTCCATCCAGAATCAAATCGCTGAGTTTCATGGCGTCTCCTTTCTGTTCAGCAGTTCGTAGAGCTTCGCCGCCAGATGCAGGGTGATGAGATTGTCGGGAAGGTCCAGATCCATGTCCAGGATTTCGCTGATGCGGGAAAACCGCTTGTAAAGCGAGTTACGGTGGAGATACATCTGATTGGCTGTCTGAATGGTGTTGAAATTGTTCTGGCAGAGGTTCAGCAGGGTTTCCAGCAGGTCTGTATTGTTCTGCTGGTCATAGTCGGTCAGGGCGGTGATCACCTCGGAATAGATCAGGGAGATGGCCGGGGTCTGCTTGATGCAGCTCAGCAGGTGGTAGAGCATATAGTCCTCATAGACGTAGAGCATCTTGCCCGGGGTGGTTTTCCGTCCCATTCGCAGGGAAAACTCGGCCTCAGAGAGGGCCTGGGGCAGCTCCATCAGCGTGGAGAAGCCGACACTGCAGCCGATTCCGAGGGAGGGCATGGAGGCGCCTTTCGTCATACGCTCCAGCTGCGGGAGAATGGCGCTGCGGAATTCTGCCAGCGCCTTCTGCGGGGTGGAACATTCCATTAAAAGGACCAGGCGGCCATCGTGCCGGAACAGGTTGAAGTGCTGCCGGAGGGAGGATAAATAGCTGGAGATCCGGTTGACGCAGGACTGATCGCAGAACGCATTGGCCGGCTGGGGTTCCAGAAGCAGCAAAATGCGGGGGCGGGCGTAGGGAATGCCCAGATATTCGGCGTTCCGGATCAGCTGCTCCGCGTCGCCGTGGAATTTGTCTGTCAGGATTGCGTGGAAGAAGGAAAGCTCCCGTTTGTAAAAGAAAGGCGTATGCATGGAATTCCGCAGCATCAGGAAGGAGATCTGCGGAAGCACTGTCTGGAGAAGGAGCAGGTCGGTTTCCAGAGGCGGCCGGTCTGCGGGATAGACGGCGCACAGCTCCGCGATGGCGTACTCGGAATTGGTGACGGGGAAGAAGAGATACAGGCGGTCCCCGTGGGTGACACGGCAGGGACGGTCCGAAGGCTCCCGGGGCAGGCTCCAGACGGCGTGGGCCTCGGCGGCGGATTCGCCCTCGAAGCAGCGTTTCGGCAGATCATAATGACTGGAGAAGAGAAAGACCGGCGCCTGCAGATATTCATACAGCAGAGAGAGCAGGGTGGAGGGGCAGCGGCCGCCGGAGAGCAAGGGTGCGGCCTGACGGACAAAGGCGGCGTGGAGGTAATTGGCATAGCCGGCCGGCCCGTGCAGCGCGGCCTGAACCAGATCCAGCGCCTCGTTGGTGTTCGTGCTGAGCGGCAGTGCCAGAATGGGCGGAGAACCGGCCGGCGCAGCTGCGCGCAGCGGGGCCGGATCGTATCGCTCGTCGGCCGCGACGAGGAGTCCGGCGGCGGCGGACAGGGCGCCGCTCTGCAACAGGCCGCAGAGGAATGCCTCGTCTTTCGGCAGCTGGATGCCGGTGGAGATCAGAAGGGCGTCCGGCTCCCATTCCCCGGCGGCACTGCCGAGCAGTACGCAGCGGGAAAACTCCCCTGCCTCGTGCAGCACGCCTGCAAGGAGCCGGAGCTCGCGGAAGTGCAGATGCAGGGAGAACAGTTGATCCAGTTTCATGGAAACTCCTTTCGGGCGAACCGCTGGATGGCCGGAATCCGGCCATCCGTACAGGCGCGGTTCGCGCTTAACAGTCGATGACGGTCAGATCCTTTGTGAAATGATGCAGGATCTCCGCCTTGCCGTCCGGCAGAATCACCACGCAGTCCTCAACCCGGACGCCGAACTCGCCGCCGAGGTAGATGCCCGGTTCGATGGTGAAGGACATCCGAGGCTCCAGATGGCGGGGGTTGTTCTTCTTGATGTCCGGGGCCTCGTGGCCCAGGAAGCCGATGCCGTGGCCGAGGCGGGTGGGGAAGTAGGGACCGTAACCGCCGTCGGTGATGACCTTGCGGGCCGCTGCGTCCAGGTCGGGAATCCATGCGCCGGCGCCGGCCAGGGCTTCGGCGGCCTCGTTGGCCCGGCGGACCAGCTCGTAGACCTCCCGCTGCTTCACTGTCGGTTCGCCGAGAAAGACGGTGCGGGTGATGTCCGTGCGCACCAGGTCGTATTCGCAGCCGAAGTCGATGACGATGGCGTCGCCCTTTTCCAGGGTGCGGAGGCCAAGGTTGTAGTGGGGATAGCCGCCGTTGGGGCCTGCCGCCACCAGCGACCTGGGGTTTTTGCCGCCAAACTCCGTCATGTAGCGCAGCAGCATGGCCTTGACATCGCCCTCGGTGATGCCGGGGCGGATCCGGGCGAGGGTTTGCTCCAGCGCCCGCTCGGCGATCCGGGCGGCCTCCCGCATTCCTTCAATTTCCCGGTCGGTCTTACGGATCCGGATTTCCTGGGGGAGGTAGCGGGCGCTGACCCAGTGAACCTCCACGGCCTCCGAGATTTCCAGCAGATTGAAGGCCCGGACCGTGGCGTTGACGCCGATGGTCTTGCCGGTGAGCCCGTTTTCCTCCAAGGCAGTCCGGACCGTGTCGGCAAAGCCGTCGCCGTCGAACCAGGCGTAGACCTTCCGGTTGGGGAGAATCGCCTCCATCTCCTCCTTGGTCAGCAGATTGCAGACGTAGAAATAGTCGCCGTCGGCCTTGACAAAAAGGCCCTGAAACCGCTCACAGAAAATCGGATTGTGGCCGGTGATGAACAGCAGATCCTCCGAGGGGGCGATCAGAATGGCGTCCAGATTCTGGCGGCGGACCTCGTCGGCCATCTTCTGGAGGTAGGACAGACTGAATGTACGCATGGTGATTTCCTCCTATTCAATTTTTCAGCGGGAGAAGGATCTCCCGGCTCATTTCCATGGCCCACTGCTCCGAGGCAAGGCCGGTTTTGGTGCCCCGGGCGCCGCAGCCGCTGCCCCGCATCTCCACGGGCATCTTGTGCTGCAGGTCCACCAGGCTTTCGATCACCTCGTCCGGCGGAATAAAGCTCTCGATGCCGGCGATGGCCATGTCGGCGCCGGAGAAGGCGTTGGCCACGCCGATGCCGTTGCGCTTGATGCAGGGCACCTCGTCGCAGGCTTTGAGGGGATCGCAGATCAGACCCAGAATGTTTTTCAGGGACAGGGCCATTCCGTGAACGACGGCCCGGCTGGATGCGCCGGAGAGGTAGGTCAGGCCGCCGGCTGCCATGGCCGAGGAGACGCCGACCTCGCCCTGGCAGCCGCCCTGGGAGCCGGAGAAGCTGGTTCCGTGGTAGTACATGACGACGCCCATGGCCGCGCAGACGAAGAGGGCACGGACCAGCGCCTCGTCGGAGAAGCCCTTGTCCTCCTGCACCGTCAGCAGGCAGCCCGGGACAATGCCGCAGGAGCCGCCGGTGGGCGCGGCGACCACCTGGCCCAGGGACATGGAGTATTCCATCGTGGCCAGGGCGCGGGCGATGGCCCGGGAGAGGGTGGAGCCGCCCATGGTTTTGCCGGCCAGGGCCGCGGCGTAGAGCCGCTTGCCGCCGTCGCCCTTGTTGAAGCCGCAGAGCGGATGAACCGGCTCCTCGAGGCCCCGGCGTGCCGCCTCCTTCATCACGGCCAGCATCTCCGCCATCTGAGCGCGGATGCCCGCCTCGGTCCGGCCGGAGCGGATCACCTCATAGTCCACGGCCAGATCGGCGATGTCCTTGCCGGTTTTCTCGCTGAGGGCGGCCAGCTCTTCGCAGGTGGTGAAGAGGGGCTCGTGGGGGACGAGACCGAGGGGGACGAAGGGCGGCGTATAGATCGCCTTGTCCACCCCGGGCAGGGCGCGGAGCGCGGCCAGTGTCTCCTCCGGCAGGGGGCCGTCCAGAGGCACGCAGGTGAGGGTTCCGGTCCTGCTGCTGTGAACCTGGGGAACGGCGCCGGGCAGAAGTTCTGTCAGGCTGCCGTCCAGGGGAGCGGCAGACCAGAGAAAGACGTGGTGGGCCGTCGGCGCGCAGGTGACGGGGTGGTCGTCCACGGCCAGCACCTCGATACTGCCGCCGCCGACGGAGACGGCGGTCAGGGAGGCGGTCTCTCCTGTGGTCATGGTGAGCAGCAGGCGAATGGTCAGGGCGTGGGCCGGGACAGGCTCGGGAAAGAGGCTGTAGCTCAGCTCGATGCCCTGCTCCCGGGCGATGTCCAGGGAGCGGCGCAGCCGCGGGTCGGATTCGGAGAGACCCATGGCGCCGCCGATCAGGGCAAAGTGGCTGCGGCAGGCGATGTAGCCGGTTTCAAACCGGGGCGTGACTGTGATGTGGATGGCCCGGAGCGGGGCGGTCAGGAATTTATTCGCGGTGGAGCCGATGCGCGCCATGCCGGCGGTGCCGGAGCTGGACGGGCCCAGCATCACCGGTCCAATGACCTCGAAAATACTGATATCCAACGATTCTCTCTCCTTTTTGATAAAAGATGAAACATTTTGATAAAATACAGCATAGCAAAGCGGAAAAACAAAGTCAAGTGAAAGTGTGTCATGTTGTACACTTTGCACTGTGAAATCCGGCAAATATGTAAAAATGCACAGAACGGAGTGACGAAAAAATATGGTACACTGAAAACAAAATACGAGCATAGAAAACCACCAGGAGGATCAAATCAGATGAAAAGACCGGAAATTGAGAAAGTGTGGCAGTACATTGACGACCACAGGGAGGAATACCTGGCGCTGCTGAAGAAGTTCTGCAGCCAGCCCAGCGTTTCCGCCCAAAGCTGGGGAATGCGCGAGATGGCGGAAATCGTCCGCGAAACCGTCAGCAGCCTGGGCGGCAACGGCCGCCTCTATGAGACCGGCGGCAACCCCATCGTCTACGGCGAACTGAACTATGGCCGCGACCGCACCCTGATGCTCTACAACCACTACGACGTCGTCCCGCCGGAGCCCTACGACCAGTGGGAGACGCCGCCCTTTGAGCCGACCGTCATCGGAGACCGGATTGTCGCCCGCGGTGTGGCCGACAACAAGGGCAGCCTGCTTTCCCGCTACTGCGCCGTCGACGCCTACCAGAAGGTCTACGGTACCCTGCCCATCAACATTAAGTTCATGGCCGAGGGCGAGGAGGAGATCGGCAGCGTCCATCTCGGCGATTTTGTCCGCAGCCATATGGATATGGTCAAGTCCGACGCCATCGTCTGGGAGGGCGGCAGCAAGGATATCAACCACGGCCCGCTGCAGGTGGCCCTGGGCGTCAAGGGCGTGACCTGCTTTGAGCTGCGCTGCCGCTGCGCAAAGGGCGATATGCATTCCATGAATGCGGCCATCGTGCCCAACGCCGCCTGGCGGCTGGTGTGGGCCCTGTCCACCATGAAGAATGAAAAGGAAGAGATCACCATCGACCACTTCTTTGACGATATCCCGCCGGTCTCCGAGGAAGAGCTTTCCTATCTGCGCGGCTTTGAATACAACGAGGCCGATATGCTCAAGGCCATCGGTAAGGACCAGTTCCTCTGCGGGCTCACGGGCATGGAGCTGAAGAAGAAGCTCTACCTGGCCCCGACCATGACCATCCAGGGCATCCAGGCCGGCTATACCGGCGAGGGCGCCAAGACCGTCCTGCCGGCCTACGCCTTCTGTAAGATCGACATCCGCACCGTCATGGGCCAGAAGCCGGAGCGGGTGCTCCAGCTTGTCCGTGAGCACCTGGACAACCACGGCTTCTCCGACATTGAGCTGGTGCCGGGTCACAGCACGCTGCCCTTCCGCGGCAGCCCCGAGAATCCGCTGGCCAAGGCTGTCATCCGGAACGTCGAGGACGTCTACGGAATGCCGCCTGCCATCCATCTCAATATGGCCGGCTCCAATGGCATGGGCTTCCTCTGCAATCTGACCGGCATTCCTGCCGTCTGCTTCGGCGTGTTCAACGATGACTCCCACTGCCATGCGCCCAACGAGTACATCTTCCTGGACGACTTCTTCAACGGCATCAAGCTCAGTGCCGCCGTCATCCACGACTTTGCCGAGGTGTGACCCATGGCAGAAATGGATATCAGCCTCTTTGAGGTCATCGGGCCGGTGATGCTGGGACCGTCCAGCTCGGGTACCGCCGGCATGGCCCGGCTGGGCCGGGCGGCCCACGCCTTTCTGATGGGCCCTCTGGCCAGCATCGATCTGCGCTTCCATCCGCGGGATACGGGCTGCTTCGGCCTGCGCAGCCATGTGGCTCTGGTGGGCGGCGCCCTGGGGCTCAGCCCCGAGGATCCTGCCCTGCGGCGCTCCCTGGAGCTGGCGCGGGAGCAGGGGATTGCCCTCTCCGCCAGCAAGTTTACGGAGGAACCTCTGCCGGAGAGCGCCCTGACCGTCCGCCTCAGCATGGTCGAGCGGTCCGGACGGCACTGTGACATCACCGGCGTCTCCGTTGGCGGCGGCAGCATTGCCATCACGAACGTCGAGGGCTTCCCCGTCAGCCTTTCCAGCACGGCGGCCTATGTCTTTGTATGGGCCGACGGGCCGGTGGAGCTGGACGCCCTGTTCCCCGGGCGGGAGATTGCCTCCTCCCGGCAGGACACGCGGCTGCTCTACTGGGTCAACACCGGCAAATCGCCGGACCGGGACGGCGCTGCCGCCGCGGCGAAGCTGCCCGGCGTGACCAGAACCCTGGCCATCGACCCCTTCCTCTCCCTGGGCTACGTGCCCCACGAGCCGCTGATCCGCTCCTTTGCGGACATTGAGGCTCTGTCGGACCGGACCGGGAAGGACGTGTTCGAGATCGCCATGGACTATGAGGAAAACCGCTCCGGCCGGACCCGGCAGGAGATCTGGGATGAGATGTGCGGGATGCTGGACCATATGAAGGCCGCCGTCCGGGAGGGGATGGAGCAGCCGGTTCACACGCTCTTCGGCTTCGGCTCGGGCGAGGACGGCAAAAAGATGCTCCGCGCTCTGGAGGCGGGAAAGACCCTCTCCGGCAGCACCATGAACCGGGCTGTAGCCAAGGCCCTCGCCACCATGGAGGTGGCCGACGCCATGGGCTGCGTCGTGGCGGCGCCGACGGCCGGCTCCTGCGGCATCGTGCCCGGCTGCCTGCTGACGGTGCAGGAGGACCGGCAGCTCACCGATGAGATGGTGGTCAGGGCGCTTTTCACGGCCGCTCTGGCCGGCGCGGCCCTCTATTACCACAAGGTCAGCTTCTCCGGCCTCGGAGGCGGCTGTCAGGGGGAGATCGGCGTCTCCTCCGCCATCGCGGCGGCGGGACTGACCTACCTCGGCGGCGGTACGACCCGGCAGATCGTGGACGGCTGCGCCCTGGCCCTGAAGAATATCCTCGGCCTGATCTGCGACCGGATCGGCGGCTCCTCGGAGATCCCCTGCATCCGGCGCAACGGCATCGGCGTGTCCAACGCCTTCTGCGGCGCCGACCTGGCTCTGGCCGGCATCCGCAGCTATATCCCCGCCGACGAGGTGGCGGAGGCCCTGGTGGACTGTGAAAAGCGGCTCCCGCCGGAGCTGCGCGGCGGCTGCGGCGGCCTGACCTCCACGAAAACTGCCGCCGAAGCACGAAAAATGGAAGAAAAAATTAACGCATCCCTGGCGTTTTGAGTGAAAGGAAGAACAGCGTATGGATCAGCATATGGAACCGGTATTTGCCTATATCGACGCCCACAGTGAGGAGTACATCGATCTGCTTAAAAAATTCTGCAGCCAGCCCAGCGTGGCGGCCCAGCACCTTGGCATGGTGGAGATGGCGAAGTTGGTGGAGGATCAGGTCAGCCTGCTGGGCGCAAAGGTGCAGCAGGTGCCCACCGACGGCAATCCCGTCGTCTACGGCGAGATCGACGGAGGAAAGCCCTGGACGCTGACCTTCTACAACCACTACGACGTCCAGCCGCCGGAGCCGCTGGACGAGTGGATCACCCCGCCCTTTGAGCCGGACATCCGCGACGGCCGCATCTATGCCCGCGGCGCTGCCGACAACAAGGGCAGCTTCCTCTCCCGCTGGTGCGCCGTCGACGCCTACCAGAAGGTCTACGGCGACCTCCCCTGCAACATCAAGTTCATCACCGAGGGCGAGGAGGAGATCGGCTCGCCCAACCTGGATCCCTTCCGCATCGCCCATCCGGACATGGTCAGAACCGACGGCATCGTCTGGGAGGGCGGCAGCAAGGATATCAACCGCGGCCCGCTGCAGATCACCATGGGCTGGAAGGGCCTGTGCTATGTGGAGCTGCGCTGCCGCGCCGCCAAGGGCGATATGCACTCCATGAACGCGCCCATCGTGCCCAACGCCGCCTGGCGGCTGGTCTGGGCCCTGCGGACCATCAAGGACGAGAATGACCACATCACCATCGACCATTTCTATGACGACATCATTCCGCCCACGGAGGAGGACATGGCCTACCTGGAGCAGCTGAACTACGACGGCGACCGGGTCCGGGCCGCCAACGGCATCGACCACTTCATCAACAACCTCAGCGGCATCGCCCTGAAGGAAAAGCTGCTCTATGAGCCGACGGCCAACATCGCCGGCATTGAGTCCGGCTATACCGGCGAGGGCTCCAAGACCGTCATCCCCTCCTATGCCTTCTGCAAGATCGACTTCCGCCTCGTCCAGGGGCAGGACGCCGACCGGGTGGTGCAGCTCCTGCGGGAGCATCTGGACCGCCGCGGTTTCCAGGACATCGAGATCATCCAGCACTCCGGCAAGAATCCCTACCGGGCCGACACGAAGAGCCGCATCGTCCGCGCCGCCCTGCGCAACGCCGAGAAGATCTACGGGATGAAACCCTCGATCTACCGGAACGGCGCTGGCACTACGGCCATGGGATCCTTCTGCGGCCCCGAGGGCATCGACGCCGTCAGCTTCGGCATCGACCACATGGAATCCCAGATCCACGCGCCCAATGAGAACATCTACCTGGAGGACTACATCAACGGCATCAAGATGACCGCGGCAGTCATGTATGACTTTGCAACGATGGATTGAGTCATACCGACAGAATGGGACAAAATTACACCGCCAAATGTGAAAAATGCGCAAAAGTCACAGCCGCGAAATGAAATCCTTGTGTTATACTCGAAGTACCCCATTTGTTGATTCAATTGGATGAATTGACAGAGTGAGCAAAGAATCAGAAAAGGAGAAGAAACATGAAAAGACTACTGTGTATGCTTCTGTGCGTCGTTCTGCTGGTTGGCCTGTTCGCAGGCTGCGGCAGCAAGACGGAACAGCCTGCTGCAGAGACCCCCGCGGAAACTCCCGCGGAACCCGCTGTGGAAGAAGGCGGCGAAGCTGCGGAAGCGCCCGCGGAAGAAGCTGCCGAGCCCAGCGCGGAAGCCGGCCGGACCGATTTCATCTTTGGCCTGACCTCCGAGCCCGCCCAGCTGACCCCCTACAAGACCGACGAGTTCACCGCCTTCACCGTGAACTATCAGGTCTTCAACCGCCTGATCGAGCTGAACGCCGAAGGCGAGCTGGTTCCCTCCCTGGCTGAGAGCTGGACCCTCAGCGAGGACGGCACCCAGATCACCTTCAAGCTCCGCGAGGGCGTCCTCTTCCACAATGGCGATGAGCTGACCGCCGAGGACGTGGCCTACACCTACAACCAGGCCATCGCCACCCCCGCCACCTCCGCCATCACCTCCATGATGGTCGAGATGACCGCCGACGACAAGTACACCTGCACCCTGACCCTGACCGAGCCCTTCGGGCCCATCGAGTCCTGCATCGCCTCCGCCTATCTGGGCATTGTCAACAAGGCCGCTGACGAGGCCGATCCCGACGGCTATGGCCGCGCCCCCATCGGCACCGGCGCCTATAAGTTCGTCCGCTGGGACATCGGCGACAAGCTCGTCCTCGAAGCCAACGAAGACTACTGGGAAGGCGCTCCCACCATCAAGGATCTGACCTTCAAGATCTGCCTGGACACCAACGCCGCCCTGGTTGCCCTGCAGAACGGCGAAATTGACCTCTGCGACACCATCCCCGTTTCCCAGAAGGGCGTCGTGGAAGCTGCCGGCAACCTGGCCTGGGAGGCCTGTGGCTCCACCGCCACCTACTTCCTGCAGGTTGAGACCAACAAAGCTCCCTTCGACAACGAGCTGGTCCGTCAGGCCTTCTCCTGCGCGATCAACCGTGAAGAGTGCGTCATCGGCGCCTGCGACGGCAACGCTGTTGCCATTCAGGCTATGATGAACCCCGAAGTCGACTACTATCCCGATGATTTCGTCAGCAGCTACGGCTATGATCCCGAGCGCGCCAAGGAGCTGCTCGCCGAGGCCGGTTATGATGAGTCCAATCCCCTTGTGATCGAATTCACCTGCATGGACGACAGCCGTATGCTCCCGATCGCTGAGATCGTGGCAGAGCAGCTCCGCCTGGTGGGCGTCACCGCCACCATCGAGAAGTACGAGCGCTCCGCATGGCTGAACAAGGTTCGTACCGAGCATGACTACGTCCTGGCTCTGATGAACACCTCCGCCGGCTACAACGACGCCGACTACCTGTATGGCCTGTACCACAGCGACTATGTGGGCGGCAGAAACTGGGGCGACGTCGACGATCCCGAGCTGGATGCTCTGCTGGAAGCTGGCCGCAGCGAGTCTGATCCGGAGAAGCGTGCCGAGATCTACCGTCAGGTCGTGGAGCGCATGGATGAGATGCAGTATGCTCCCGCCATCCTGCAGATGGATCAGCCCTACGTCTTCAATAAGGACCTGAAGGGCTTCGTGGCCAACCCGACCAGAAGATGCTTCGTCTTTGACTACAGCTGGGGCTGAGCCGGGACTGACGCAGAATCCTCTCCCAACAACCAATGAAATCTGACCCGCACGGGCCTGCCGGCCAGCCGGCCGGCAGGCCCGCCGGGACAGACGGAAGCCGCAGCAGCCCAATGGGATGGCCTTCAATAACAAGACAAACGTTTTGAAAACCAATGGATTGTATGCGAAAGGGGGCCATGCGGCCCCATTTTTTATCCGGCGGCGGCCATCTCCGCAGCAAAACGGCTGATTGCCGCAGAACGGTCTTGCCTATGGCCAGCCAATTTGGCCTGCAAGACAGA
>CAMGPO010000005.1 GCA_946060825.1 uncultured Clostridia bacterium
GTAGCCGCCGTTGGCGTCGTAGCGGATGGTGTATTCCTGCGCGGCCTCCGGCTCGGCCGGTTCCGTCTGTTCTGGCGGCTGACAGAACCAGTCCGGCCAGTTGAAGCCGGAGAACCAGCCTGTCCAGCCGTCAGGAGCGGCGGCGGAGACGGGAACGGCGAGAAGCCCGGCGAGCAGGCAGATGGCCAGAAGGGTGGTGATGCGTTTCTTCATAGTGTGTTCCTCCTTGGTATGGGTGTTTGGTCCGCCTGTCAGGCGATGCTGATTTCCAGAGCGTCGTAGCCGCTTTCGTTCCGCCAGCACTTGAATTTCATGTTCTCCCGGTCAATATAGCCGAAATAGAACGTGGTGCTTTCTGTGCGGTTTTCCAGTTCAGAAGATGCGTTCACAGATGCAAAAACGAATTCCGTGATACTGTTTTCCAGAGTGGTATATCCCTCCCAGTGTTCATGGCCGTGCAGGGACATCAGCAGTTTGCCGGAAACGTTGGAAAAATCATAGGCATGGTCCACGCCTTCGCTGTCGGTGAATGTACCGCTGGAATGATTCTTCCTTGCGGACAACATGGCTTGGAGAGATGCGTTTGCCGTCGTGTCATACAGGAAGTTTTCGCTGAAATCATAATAATCCGGGTCGCGGCTGGTCAGTCCGGATGCCGTGAAGGGGATGTGGGACAGAATGATGATGTCATACCCGTCATTTGCCGACAGCTCCGAAACAAGGAAATTTGCCTGTGCCGTTGTCATACGGTTTTGTCCGTAATTCGTATCCGGGTATTCCATGTTGTTGATGACCAGATATTTCACGTTGAAATAGTCGTCAAGGATGGTGAAATAACCATTGTTTCCGTGCCGTCTGGCATAAATGTTCTTGAAATACGGGGACAGCCGCTTTTGACTGACGGTGTATTTCCGGCTGTCATCGGAATCCCAAATATCATGATTGCCGTAGACCTCCACACGCTTTGACAGCGGGATATAATCTGCCGCATTATCCAGATAGCTTTGCAGAGTGGATGCTGTGAAGGTATTTCCACAAGTATCACCCAAATTGATACATTTGCCGATTTCGTACCAATTTGTGATTGTGCCAATCAACTTTAAAATATCAGCACCAGTTGCATTGCTCATTTTCCCGTGCTGATCCGTGTGGATAATGAGCGGAATTTTGTTGAAGTCTCCCAGGCACTCCGCCATCATGGCGTCATAATTTGTCTGAACCATAGTGACATAATCTTCGGCCAGGTTGGAATAGTCAGATGCAACGGCAGTTTCTCCTGTGGTCATGGAAAGCATCATGACGGCATTGTCCACTTCTGCGGCGATGTTTGCAGTGTTACTCCCACCGGAACCACCGCCAGCAATTGTGCCGTCAATGTTTGACATTCCATAATACTTGGTATTTTTGCCCGCAAAGATGATTTCACCGGTACCATCGATATACAGATAGCTGTCATCTTTGTAAGCCTCAACAAGGGTAAATTTCAATGCATCGTATGTGCCATATCTGATTTCTGTTTTGGAGGAACTTTCGCCGTCAGAACTGGATGCGGCAAAACTCATCGTGTAATAGGTTACATATTCCCCGCTTAAGAATGCATGGAGCTTGTTATTGTTGGAAAGTGAAATCCCGTCATAATTGGGCAGATGATACTTGAGAGTTAAATTAACAGACCCGTCCACCGGATACGCCACGGTATAACAGGCCCAGTCTTTCGCAGCCGGGGCAGCGCCTGCTCCCAGCGCATAACCGGACTGTTCAATCACGGGGCTTGTGTCTGCCGGTCCGCTGCTCTGCGCGGTGCCTGTGCAGGTAATGACCACGTCTCCGGTGACGGAAGCGATGGTGACCTTCGATGTTTCGGCGTCCCAGGCCGTGGCCGTGATGTCCGTGCCGCCCATGGTGACGGTCACGGCGGAGATCACATAACCATCCGCGGCAGTCAGTTTCGACGTGTAGGAAGCGCCGGCGGATACCCGCGGGATGGTGTTGTTGGTGCTGGCGTTGGTCATTTGGTTTTTGACTGTGTACGACGTTGGTTCCTCGCCTCCGGATTCTCCGCCGCCGGACGCCAGTACCTCGTTGATGGCCGCCACAAGACTGCTTTTGTCCCCGGTGTTCAGGCCGGAGAGGTCGCCGATTGCTTCGGAGAGCGCGGCAAGCCGGTCGCCGGCCGCCTTTGCGTCTGCCGCCTGCCCGGCCCTGGTCAGCGTGCTGTCAATCGCAATCCCGGCGCCCGTGCGCAGGCTGCCGGAGAGCGTTTGCACCGTCTTGACGGAGCCCTGAAGAATCTGTTCTGCCATATCAGGTCGCCTCCTTTTTCGTCACGCTGGCCCGGATCACAAAAGCCGAGGCGGGGATGATGTTGTAATAGTCACCGCCGGACTGGAGGCCGACGTCAAACAGGTAGCTGCCGGGAGCAAGACCGGCGGTGTCCTCCGGCGTCAGCGTCACGGCGTAGGATCCGGTTCCGGTTGTGACGTCCTTGCGGATCAGGTATTCGGAGGAGGCTGCGTTTCGCTTGACGCCGAAGCGGAGCACTTCGCCGTCCGCCAGGGCGTAGGGCGTTCCGCCGGCGTCCGTGACGTCGATCTGCACCGTGTTCGTGGTGCCGCGAATGATTTCCAGAATGTTCATCGGACTGGACATGATACGGTATCTCCTTTCTGATTCAGCCCGGCAGATTGCCGGGGGCGGTCTGGCGGCTCAGTCCGTAGGCTGTTTTGCCGCAGACGGACAGCGCCTCGATCGCGGCGCGGTGGTCACGGCGGATGACCTGCAGCAGGGAGAGCAGGGCCGGGAGCCTGCCGGTAAACCAAAGGGCCTGCTCCGCATTGGCGGCAGGCGCGGGCGGAAGACTCTCGGGGGAGAGCAGCTGGTCGAGAATCCGCAGCGCGTTGCAGGTGTCCTCCAGACGCGCGCACACCTCGTCGATGCCGCTGGCCAGCTCAAACAGATCTGCGCTCTGTTCCATGGGTGTGTTTCCTCCTTTCATGCGCGTCCGGCTGGTGTCTCACCGCCGTTCCCCGGACGCCGGAAGAATGGCGGCGGTGTCCCGGTTATAGGACATCTCCTGTGTTATGCTGGATGCGTGCCGGGAGAGGGACTCCGTTCCGCCCTCCCCCGAAAGGCAGACCGCCGTACAGGCATCCGAATCCTGACTTTTTTCAGCAAAGGTGTTGACTTTGGTTAGAAATCAGAGTAAGATCCAGGTGTCGGTATTTTCTTTGCGCTGAGCCTTACCAGTCAAAAACCTTACTGAAATCAGGTCTGACATCATAATAACTGATTTTAGTTAGGCAGTCAACTGCAATTTCCTGAATTTGGTAAGGTTCTGCGTTTTGCACAAAAATGGAGCGTGGAATTTATGTTTTATGACAAATTCAAAAGCCTCTGTGAGAAGAAGGGCGTGAGCTGCAACCGGGCGGCTCTTGAGGTCGGACTGAGCAGTGCAACGCCGACCAAATGGAAAAAAACCGGCGCGACACCGGACGGTGCGACGCTGGCGAGGCTGTCAGCCTATTTCGGCGTGTCCGTCGGCGCTCTGCTGGATGCGGGAGAGGAGACCGCGGAGGAAGGCCGTCCCATGGGTGACGAGGCGCTGAAATTTGCCCTGTGGGGCGACTGCGGGGACATCAGCGACGAGGATCTTGAGGACGTCAAGCGCTACGCGGCCTTCATACGGGAAAGGAAACGGAAAAAATGAGACCGCTCTGTGAGTTTTACCGGATCGCCCAGAGCGCGGGGATTCCGGTGGACTACTTCCGTCTCAACAAGCGGGAGGCGCTTTCAGTCATGGACTGGGACGGTCAGTGCTGTATCGCCCTGGATCCCCGGCGTCTCCGGAATGAGGCGGACGAGCGAACGAAACTGGCCCATGAGCTGGGCCATTGCATGACCGGCAGCTTTTACAATCAGTATTCTGCCTATGACGTGCGGCAGCGCCATGAAAACCGGGCCGACAAGTGGGCCATTCTGGAGACGGTGCCGGAGGACGCCCTGGACGAGGCCGTGGCCGCCGGCCACACGGAGCTGTGGGATCTGGCGGAGTTTTTCGGCATCGATACGGATCTGATGCGCAAGGCAGTCTGCTGGTACACCTACGGGAACGTGGCGGCAGAGCTGTACTTCTAGGTCGGGATAATCGCCGCCGGGCTGCGCATACTAGCCGTCACAGAGGTGATATTTTTGCCAAACCGCCTGCAATTTGAGACAAGTCCCTACCTGCTTCAGCACGCGGGGAACCCCGTGGACTGGTATCCCTGGGGCGACGAGGCCTTCCGCCGGGCCACAGAGGAGGACAAGCCCGTCTTTCTCAGCATCGGCTACAGCACCTGCCACTGGTGCCATGTGATGGCCCATGAGAGCTTTGAGGATCCTGGGATCGCGGCGCTGTTGAACCGGGACTTCATCGCAGTCAAGGTGGACCGGGAGGAGCGTCCGGACGTCGATCAGGTGTATATGGCCGCCTGCCAGGCCATGACGGGCAGCGGCGGCTGGCCCCTGAGCGTCTTTCTGACGCCGGAGAAGAAGCCCTTTTTCGCCGGCACCTATTTCCCGAAGCACGGACGCGGCGGTGTTCCCGGTTTCGGAGAGCTGCTGGAGGCCGTCGCCGCGGCCTGGAAATCCGACCGGGACGGCCTGCTGCGGCAGGCCGACTGGCTGATCCGCCAGCTTCAGCGGGAGAGCAGCCCGAAGGGCACGGCTCCCGACGACCTGCCCGGCTGGGCTGCCGCCATGTACCGGCGGAGCTATGACCGGGAAAACGGAGGCTTTGGCCGCGCGCCCAAGTTCCCGGCGGCCCACAATCTGCAGTTCCTGCTGGCCTATGGAGCGCGCCGCGGCGACGCCGCCTGCCTTGACATGGCGGAGCACACCCTGGTGCAGATGTACCGGGGCGGTCTCTTTGACCACGTCGGCGGCGGCTTCTGCCGCTATTCGACGGACGCCCGATTCCTCGTCCCGCACTTTGAGAAGATGCTCTACGACAACGCTCTGCTGATCCTGACCTGTGCCGAGGCCTGCGCGGTCACGGGGAAGGGGCTCTACCGGAACATCGCGGAGCGGACGGCGGCCTATGTCCTGCGGGAGCTGACGGGGCCGGAGGGCGGATTCTTCTGCGCCCAGGACGCCGACAGCGACGGGGAAGAGGGGAAATACTATCTCTTCACGCCCCGGGAGCTGCACGACTTGCTGGGGGAGGCTGACGGTGAAGCCTTCTGCCGCCGCTTCGGCGTCACGGAGGCAGGGAATTTCGAGGGGAAAAATATCCCCAATCTGCTGGATTCGGATCCGGCGGACGATACTCTGGATTTTCTGCTGCCGAAGGTGCGGGCCTACCGCGCCGGACGCTGCACCCTTCATCTCGACGACAAGGTTCTCACGGCCTGGAACGGCCTGATGATCGCGGCCCTGTGCCGCCTGTACCGGGTCAGCGGCAATGCAGAATACCTCGCCGCCGCAGAGCGGGCCGACCGCTTCCTCCGGGAGCGCGTCTGGGACGGCGATAGACTCTATGCAGGCTTCCGGGCGGGAAAGCGGGGCGTCCCTGCCTTTCTGGATGACTACGCGGCCCTGATTTTTGCCCAGCTCGGCCTCTACGCGGCGACCCTGGATGCGCCGTACCTCGAACGGGCGGAGCGGCTCTGCGAAGCCGTTCTCGCCGGATTTCGCGCCCCGGACGGAGGCTTTTTCCTCAGCGGTGAGGGGAGCGAGCGGCTGCCGCTGCGGCCCAGGGAGACCTATGACGGGGCGATGCCCAGCGGCAACGGCCTGATGGGCTGGAATCTGACGCGGCTGGCCCTGCTCACCGGAGACGAGAGCTATGAGCGGGAGGCGGAGCGCCAGCTCGATTTCCTGGCCGCAGAGGCGGGGCAGTACCCGACCGGGTACGCCATGACCCTGCTGGCCCTGCTGGACCGTGACTGTCCGCCGCCAAAGGTCACGGCCGTTCTGAAAACGCCGCAGGAGCGGGAGACTCTGCTGCGGGCCGTCCCGCCGGACGCCGTCGTGCGGCTTCTCCCGGAGGCGGCGGAGTACCCGCTGAAAAACGGCGCTTCCACCTTCTATGTCTGCCGGGACGGCCGCTGTTTCCCGCCGTCCAACGACCTGTCCGCCCTGTTTCCCTCCGTGAATGCATAAAAAAAGAGGTACGGATTTCATCCGTACCTCTTTTTTGCGGTCTGTCAGTCGATCAGGATCTGGGTGGTCTCCGGCAGCTTGCGGACGTCCTTTCTCGGGATCAGCAGGCTCAGAACGCCGGACTCGTATTTGGCCTTGATTTCCTCCGGCCGGACATCGCCGACGTAGAAGCTCCGGGAGCAGGAGCCGGCGAAGCGTTCCTGACGGATGAATCGGCCCTCCTTGTCCTTCTCGTTCTTGTCAAGGCCCTTGCTGGCCGTGATGGTCAGGTAGCCGTTCTTCAGATCGACGTTGACGTCCTCCTTGTGGAAGCCGGGCAGGTCGATGTCCACCTTGTAGGAATCGCCGGTCTCCTGCACGTCGGTCTTCATCAGGTTCTTCGTGTGCTTGCCATAGAGGGCGCGTTCAGTGTCGGCCATGGCGTTCTCAAAGGGCATACCAAAGAATTCGTCAAACAGGTTTTCGCGGAAAATGCTGGGTAACATACTTCATTCCTCCAAACAAATTAATACAAAATATGGTGGGTTTCAGTCTGCATTGGGATGGAGATTCGTTCGGGAATGCATCTCTTGCTTTCTGGCCTCAGTATACTCCCGAATTTTAGCACTGTCAATAGCCGAGTGCTAAAATTCACAAATTGATAACAATTTCGCCGGCGCAGGAAAATAGCGGGAGGGGCGGAAAATTTTGGGCCGATTTAACGGAGCTTTGGTCGAGCAGTTAACAGGGGCGAAGTAGAATGGGGGCGTTCCGATATGGAGAATTGAAACAAACAAAGGGAGGAACCCAACGTGAAGAAAATTACTGCACTGCTGCTGGCGCTGGTACTGAGCATTTCGATGCTGTCCGGCTGCAGCACAAGGGCCGCGGAGCCGGAAGCGCCCGCTGCCGAACCTGCCGCGGAGCCGGCAGAGACACAGGCCGAAGAACCGGCCCAGACCGAGCCGACAACGGCGGCTGCCCCGACGGAAACGGAGCCGGAGACGGACGCATCCGCGCCGAAGTACGTATTCCTGTTCATCGGCGACGGCATGAGCTATCCCCAGTTCCAGGCCACATCCGACTATCTCGGCGCCCTGGCCGACGATGACTATATGCTTGCGGTACCCAGTCTGGAAGACAACCATGGCGCAGTTCTGGACGGGCCTGAAGCACTGAACTTTATGAACTTTGCCGTGGCCGGCTCTGCCGTGACTTACGACAGCAACAGCTTTGCCCCCGATTCCGCCTCGACGGCCACTTCCATTGCCACGGGCCACAAGACCTACTCCGGCTCCATCAACGTGGACGAGACGGCCACCGTGGAATATGAGACGATCGCAGAGAAGGTCCACAGCCAGCTCGGTATGAAGGTGGGCGTCATCTCCTCCGTCAACCTGAACCATGCGACTCCGGCCGCTTTCTATGCCCATCAGGCCAGCCGCAGCAGCTACTATGAGATCGGCGAAGAGCTGATCGCTTCGAACTTTGAATACTTTGCCGGCGGCGGTCTGCTGAAGCCCACCGGCAAGGAGGGCGACCAGGAGAGCCTCTACGATCTGGCGGAGGCTGCCGGCTACACGGTGGTTTACACCCAGGCCGAGGCCGAGGCCGTCACGGCTGCCGACGGCAAGGTCATCCTGATCGATGAGCATCTGGCCGACGCCGACGCCATGGCCTACGAGCTGGACCGGGCTGAGGGTGAATGGGCCCTGGCCGACTATGTGAAGAAGGGCATCGAGGTCCTGGACGGCGACGAAGGCTTCTTCATGATGTGCGAGGGCGGCAAGATCGACTGGGCCTGCCACGCCAACGACGCGGCCTCCACCATCGCCGACACCAAGGCTATGGCCGACGCCGTGCAGGTCGCCGTCGACTTTGCGGCGCAGCATCCCGATGAGACTCTGATCCTCGTCACCGGCGACCACGAGACCGGCGGTCTGACCATCGGCTTCGCCGGCACCGACTACGACACCTACCTGTCCCTGCTGGAGAGCCAGAAGATCTCCTTCGCCAAGTATGACAGCGACTATGTCGCGGCCTACAAGGAAGCAAAGACCGATTTCGACACTGTCCTCGCCGACATCGAGACCCTCTTCGGTCTCAAGACCGAGGGCGAGGAAGGGGACAAGCTGGTCCTGACCGATTATGAGCTGTCCCAGCTCAAGACCGCCTACGAGAAGAGCATCCAGGAGCAGGAGACCGGCGTCGACCCCCAGCAGGAGTATGTGATGTACGGCACCTATGAGCCGCTGACTGTGACCATCACCCACATCCTGAACAACAAGTCCGGCGTCAGCTTCACCTCCTACAGCCACACCGGCCTGCCGGTGGCCGTCTTTGCCGACGGCGTCCATGCGGAGGACTTTAAGGGCTACTTCGACAACACGGAAATCTATGACAAGCTGGCCGCCATGCTCGGCGTCCAATAAGCGGTACTCCATTCCGCCGGAACCGATCCGGGGCGGCCCAGGCCGTCCCGGGTTTCGGCGCTGGAAAGGGACTTTATGAAACGAATCTTACATTGGAATCTGCGGGACCAGGCGCCGGTTCTGGTCTGCCTCGTCCTGGTGGTCGTGCTGCTGCTGATCCCCACGGGCTATGAGGACCGGGTGGTCTTTCAGGAGTCGGACATCCGGCCCGCCCGGGTATTGGCCACCGACGAGTCCACCGTGGTGGATACGGGCCTCGTCCGGTCCGGTGAACAGCGCTGCAAGCTGGAAATTCTGGGCGGCCCCTTTGACGGCCGCATCACCGAGGGCAAGAACGCCCTCAACGGCTCCCTGGAGCAGGACAAGCTCTTCGCCGTGGGGGACCGGGCGCTGGTGCGCATCAACTATCTCGGCGACGAGATCCTCAGCGTCTCCATGATCGACCACGACCGGACGCCCTGGGAGCTGATGTTGGGCGGCCTCTTCGCCTTGCTGCTTCTGCTCTTTGCCGGGAAAACCGGCATCCGTGCCGTGCTGTCCTTCGTGCTGACAGTGCTGATGCTCTGGAAGCTGCTGGTGCCCCTCTATCTCAAGGGGTATAATCCCATCTGGGTGGGCCTCGGCATCACCCTGGCTCTGACGGTGCTGATCATCGCCCTGGTCTACGGCTTTGACCGCCGCTGCCTCGCCGCCGTCTCCGGCTCCTTCCTCGGCATCCTCGTCACCTGTATCCTGGGCATCCTGTTCACCGATCTCTTCAAAATCCACGGGGCCGTCATGGCCTACTCCGAGAGCCTGCTCTACGCCGGCTACCAGGACCTGAGCCTGACGCGGATCTTCATGGCCTCCGTCTTTCTCGGGGCCTCCGGCGCGATCATGGATCTCTCCGTAGACATCACCTCTGCGGTCTATGAAGTGGTGAAGAAACGGCGGGATCTGGGCTGGAAGGAAGCGGCGAAGTCCGGCATGAATGTGGGCCGCAGCGCCATGGGCACCATGACGACGACCCTCCTCTTTGCCTACTCCGGCGGTTACATCGCACTGCTCATGGTGTTCATGGCTCAGGGCACCCCGGTCGGCAACATCCTCAATTATAAATATGTGGCGGCGGAACTGATTCACACAGTCATCGGTTCCTTCGGTCTCGTGACCGTCGCCCCCTTCACGGCCCTCTGCGCCGGACTCCTGCTGGCCGGCCGCATCAAACCGGCGGCGGAGACGCATACTGGGGAAGAAGGAGGGGTGACAATGGACCCGAAGAAAAAAGGCGAACAGGAGATCCTCCTGAACATGGCCCAGCCGGCTGTCCGGCAGTCCGAGACCGACCCGCAGGGCAGCTACACCGGCGTGCCGGAGAACATCCGGGAGCTGCCGGTGCAAGACGCTGACGACCTCTGAACCCAGGGAGTTTTCCCGTTTTCCGGGAAAACTCCCATTTTCTCAAAAAAAGCGATTCCCGATAGACATTTCGGAGAAAGCTGATATAATATGGTATAAAGATTTTATAAAGGGACAGTGCGGCGGTGTTCCGGCCTGCCGCGCTGAAGGAGTGTACTTATGAGAATCGTCGTGGTGGGCAGCGGCAAGGTCGGCACGGCGCTGGCCCGGCAGCTCAGTGCCGAAGGGCACAGCGTGACGGTGGTGGATACCAACGCGGAAAAAATTCAGCGGATCACGGAAGAACTGGATATCATGGGCATCACCGGCAACGGTTCCTCCATCGGCGTCCTCTCGGAAGCCGATATCGAGCATGCCGACGTATTTATCGCCGTTACCGGTTCCGACGAGCTGAATCTGCTCTGCTGTATGTTTGCCAAACGGGCGGGCCACTGCCACGCCATCGCCCGGGTCCGCAACCCGGCCTACAGCCATGAGCTGGAATATATCAAGCAGCAGCTCGGCATCTCCACCATCATCAACCCCGAATTGGCAACGGCAAGGGAAATCTCCCGGTTGCTGCGGTTCCCGGCGGCCAGCAAGATCGACACCTTTGCCGGCGGCCGTGTCCACCTCATCAAATTTGAGCTGACCGACGAGCAGGGCCTCAACGGAATGCCGCTGAAGAACATTCCCGGCTTCCTGGGCTGCGACATTCTGATCTGTGCTGTCGAGCGCGGCCAGGACGTCATCATCCCCGGCGGCGACTTCACCCTTCAGGGCGGGGACGTTGTCACCTTCCTGACGACGCTGGACAAGGCCCGGGCCTTCTTCAAGAAGATCAAGCTGCCCACCCGGCCGGTGCGCAGCGCCATGATCGTCGGCGGCGGCACCATCGGCTACTATCTGGCCAAAGACCTCCTGGCCCATGACATCCATGTCCGCATCGTGGACAAGGATCCGGCCCGCTGCACCTTCCTGGCCCGGGAGCTGCCGGAGGCCACGATTCTCAACGCCGACGGCACTGACCGCCAGTTCCTCCAGGCCGAGGGCCTGCCCACTGCGGAGTCCTTCGTCTCTCTGACCAACATGGACGAGGAGAACGTCCTCCTGGCTATGTACGCAAAGAAGCACAGCAGCGCCAAGATCGTCACCAAGGTCAACCGGCTGGAGTTCGACGACATCCTCGACGGCCTGGACATCGGCAGCGTCGTCTACCCGAAGTATATGACCTGCGACACCATCGTCCAGTACGTCCGGGCCAAGCAGAACGAGGCCGGCAGCAACGTCAAGACTCTCTACCGCATCCTGGATGACCGGGTCGAGGCGCTGGAGTTCACGGTTCACGAGAAATCCGCCGCCACGGACACCCCGCTCGCGGATCTGAAGCTGAAGCCCAACCTTCTGGTCTGCTGCATCACCCGCGGCAGCCAGATCATCATTCCCCGCGGCGGCGATTGCCTGCAGGTGGGGGACAGCGTCGTTGTGGTGACCCTGGAACGGGGCCTGCACGACGTCCGGGACATCCTGGCCCACTGACGGAGGTCTTGTATGAATCTTTCCATGGTTGTCTATCTGCTGGGATGGATCCTGCTCTGCGAGGGCGCGCTGCTGCTCCTGCCGGCCATCGTCTCGGCAATCTATATGGAATCCGCCGTCTGGGCGCTTTTGGGGACCGCCGCCCTCTGCGGCCTGCTGGGCGGCGCCCTCGTCTGCCGGAAGCCCAGGAACAAGGTGTTCTATCTGCGGGACGGCTTCGTCGTCACGGCCCTGAGCTGGATCGTCATCAGCATCATGGGCGCGCTGCCCTTCCTGCTGACCGGCTCCATCGCCAATCCCATCGACGCCGTCTTTGAGACGGTCTCCGGCTTCACCACCACCGGCGCCAGCATCCTCTCCGACGTGGAGAGCCTGCCGAGGGGAATTCTCTTCTGGCGCAGCTTCACCCACTGGATCGGCGGCATGGGCGTGCTGGTCTTTCTTCTGACCCTTCTGCCCCTGACCGGCGGCTCCCATGTGAACCTGATGAAGGCCGAAAGCCCCGGCCCTCAGGTGGAAAAGCTGGTTCCCTCGGTCCAGTCCACGGCCAAAATTCTCTATGGCATCTACCTGGGCCTGACGGTCCTGGAGATCATCCTCCTGCTGGCCGGGCGGATGCCCCTCTTTGACGCCCTGACCACGACCTTCGGCACCGCCGGTACCGGCGGCTTCGGTGTCCGAAACAACAGCATTGCCGGCTACAGCACCTACCTCCAGATCGTGGTCACGGTGTTCATGGTCCTCTTCGGCGTCAACTTCAACTTCTATTTTCTGATCCTGATCCGCCGGGCCAGGCGGGCCTTCGCCATGGAGGAGGTGCGCTGGTACCTCGTCATCATCCTGGCCTCCATCGCGATCATCACCTGGAACATCAGCGGAATGTATGCCAGCGCATCCATCGCCCTGCGGGACGCCGCCTTCCAGGTCGCCTCCATCATCACGACCACCGGCTTCTCGACCACGGACTTCAACCTCTGGCCCGCGGCCTCCAAGACGATTCTGGTCATTCTGATGTTCATCGGCGCCTGCGCCGGCAGTACCGGCGGCGGCATCAAGGTGTCCCGGATTGTGGTGCTGTTCAAGACGATCCGCAAGGAGCTGCGGCACGTTCTGCACCCCCAGAGCATCAGCGTCACCAGCATGGACGGCAAGACCGTGCCCCATGAGGTGCTGCGCTCCATCAACGTGTTCATGGTCTCCTACTTCCTGATCTTTGCGGTCTCGACCCTGCTCATCAGCTTCGACGAGTTCGACCTCGTGACCAACTTCACCGCCGTGGCCGCCACGCTGAACAACATCGGCCCCGGCCTGGTGCTGGTCGGCCCGACCCAGAACTTTTCCCTCTTCTCCGGCTTTTCCAAGCTGGTGCTGATCTTCGATATGCTGGCAGGCCGTCTGGAGATTTTCCCGATGATGCTGCTAT
>CAMGPO010000006.1 GCA_946060825.1 uncultured Clostridia bacterium
TGAGCAGCTGCTTGAACTGCTGCGGGGCCTGGGGCAGGGCGTAGAACTTGCCGGGGTGCTTCCGGGCGGGCACCAGATAGTCGCGGGCGCCCTCGGGAGAGGAGGCCGTCAGGATCGGGGTGGTGATCTCCAGGAAGCCGTGCTCGGTCATGGCCTGCCGCAGGGCGGCGACGACGCTGCAGCGCAGGATGATGTTGTTCTTGACCGCCGGATTCCGCAGGTCGAGGTAGCGGTACTTGAGGCGGGCCGTCTCGTCTGCCTCGCGGGAGCGGTTGATCTCAAAGGGCAGGCTGTTGTAGCGGCAGCGGCCCAGCACCTCGATGTGCTCCGGGACGACCTCGATGTCGCCGGTGGGCAGCTTGGGGTTCTTGCTGGCCCGCTCGCGGACGACGCCGTCCACCCGGATGGTGGACTCCTTGTTGAGGTCCTTGACAACCTTCATCATCTCTTCGGTCTCGATGACGATCTGGGTGGTGCCGTAGAAGTCGCGCAGGACGACGAAGGCAAAGTTGCTGCCGACGGTGCGCACGTTTTCCATAAAGCCCGCCAGCGAGACGTGCTGGCCGACGTGCTCCATGCGCAGCTCGCCGCAGGTATGGGTACGGGACTGGAACATAGTATTTCTCTCCTTTTCAGGACTTGCTCCACATTGTTTGCAAGTCCGCGTTTTATTTCTGATTTTCGGTTGTATTGTCTTTTTCCGTATAGCCGTTCAGGAAGCAGAGGACGGACAGCAGGGCCAGCAGGAAAGAGGTCCATGCGACGTATACCGGGAGCACCTCAAAGAAAGCCAGCAGCAGGACGAAAACGGCCAGAACCGCGAGGTAAATGCCGAGCAGCATCTGTTTCATGGCGGTTACTTCTCCACGATGACGGTGCCGCCGGACTGCAGGCCGGCGCGGATTTTGGCGGCGGCCTCCTCGACAGTGAGGGTCACCTGTTCGCCAGTAGCGAGGGTCTTGACAGAGCATTTGCCCGCCGCAATCTCGTCCTCGCCGAGGAAGATCACATAGGGGATGCCCAGCTTGTCGGCATAGGACATCTTGGCCTTGAACTTCTTCTGCTCGCCGTAGATCTGGGTGCGGATGCCCTGCTCCCGCAGGGCCGTGGCGGCGGCGATGGCCGGGCCGAGATCCTGGGTCATGGGCAGCACCAGCACGTCGGCCGGGGCGGTGTTCAGGGCGTCGTTCAGCATTCCCTGCTCGCCCAGCACATAGAACAGCCGGGTCAGGCCGATGGAGATGCCCACGCCGGGCAGCTGCTTGTCGATGTAGTATTCCGCCAGATTGTCATAGCGGCCGCCGGAACAGATGGAGCCGATCTCCGGGTGGTCGAGCATGGTCGTCTCATAGACGGTGCCGGTGTAGTAATCGAGGCCACGGGCGATGGTCAGATCGACGGCGAAGTTCTCCTCCGGCACGCCGAAGGCAGCCAGATATCTGGTCACGGCGGTCAGCTCGTCGAGGCCGGCGTCGAAGATTTCATTGCGGCCCCGGTAGCCCTCGAGGGCGGAGAGCACCTCGGCGTTGGCGCCGGTGATGGCGATGAATTTCAGAATCTCCGCCGCCTGCTCCGCGCTGAGGCCGCAGTCCTCGGTCAGCAGCACGCCGACCTTCTCGGCGCCGATCTTGTCCAGCTTGTCCACGGTGCGCATGATGTCGCCGGCCCGCTCACTGAGGCCCTGCATGGCATAGAAGCCGTTGAGGATCTTCCGGTTATTGACCCGGATCTGGAACCGCCTGAGGCCCAGGGTGGAGAAGGTCTTGTAGATGATGGCGGGGATCTCCGCCTCGTTGAGGATGTCCAGCTTGCCGTCGCCGATGATGTCGATGTCGGCCTGGTAGAACTCGCGGAACCGGCCCCGCTGGGCCCGCTCGCCGCGGTAGACCTTGCCGATCTGGTAGCGGCGGAAGGGGAAGCTCAGCTCGCCGTAGTGGATGGCCACATACTTGGCCAGGGGAACGGTCAGGTCAAAGCGGAGGCTCAGGTCGGAGTCGCCCTTCTGGAAGCGGTAGATCTGCTTCTCCGTCTCGCCGCCGCCCTTGGCCAGCAGCACCTCGCTGGACTCGATGATCGGGGTGTCCAGGGGGGTGAAGCCGTAGAGGGAGTAGGTCTTGCGGAGGATCTCCATCATCCGTTCCATCTGCACCTGAGGTGCCGGGAGCAGCTCCATGAAGCCGGAGAGCGTCCGGGGTTTCAGTGTTGCCATAGGTTATGTTTCCTTTCTTCTATTTGTATACTATTCTAATCTAATAACAATATAGAGCGGTCAGAACGTCTGGTTTGGCGAGCAGGTTTTTCTCCTGACAAGGCGAAGAAGCGCAGGAATACTTTGTGTATTTCAAGCTTCGAGAACGCAGTCAGGGGGAAAAGATGCCGCCGAAACAGAAAATACCTGCTCTGATCCCATGTTTTGGGACGAGAGCAGGTCATGCTTCGTGGTGCCACCCAAATTCGGCGTCCGGAGACGCCCTTCTTTGTCTCGCTGAGGGGAGACTCCCTGCGCTTTCCGCCCGCGGCGGGCGTTATACGCCGGCTCCGCAGATGTCCTTCCCGGCGTCCGTTGGCGGAGGCTTTCAGCCGGAGACCTCCTTCTCTGCCCGCGGGACGGCCGTTACTGCTTCTGCATCACAGCCTGTGAACTTGTCAGCTTACTTGGAAAGGGTACGTCTGGGACGGATCATCTCGCGCCAGTCGAGGTCGCCGCGCTGCAGGCCCAGAATCAGCATTTCCGCCGTGGCCAGGTTCGTGGCAATGGGGATGTTGTGGGTGTCGCAGAGGTGGATGGTGTGCATCAGCGCCTGGTCCTCCCAGGGGTCGATGTTGTTGGGATCGGCGAACATCAGCACGAGGTCGATCTCGTTGTAGGAGATCCGGGCGTCCACCTGCTGATGGCCGCCCTGGCTGTGGGCCAGGAACAGGGTGATCGGCAGACCGGTGGCGTCGGCCACAAGCCGGCCGGTGGTCGCGGTGGCGTAGAGGTTGTGCCGCATGAGGATGCTCTTGTAGGCGGTGCAGAACTGCACCATCAGCTCTTTCTTCTTGTCGTGGGCCATCAGGGTGATATTCATACCATTCACTCCATTTCAAAACGCAGCATCGGGCGGGATTTACAGTTTCATCAGCGGAACAGCCCGGCCCCGGAGGCGGCGGGCGATATTCAGACAGGCGCGGGCGGATTTTTTCCCCGTGTAGAGGATCAGCGGCATCCCGGCAGCCGCCGCCAGAGTCATAGCCGGATCCTCGGGCACAACGCCCAGCAGCGGCAGCCCCACTCCGTCCATCAGATCATCGACGGTCAGGTTCATCCGGGCGAAGAGCCGGGGCACGACACGATTGACCACCAGCTTGACGCTGCCGCGGGGCCGGGAGGCCAGCATGGCAGCCACGGAAGCCGCGTCCCGCAGGGAGGCCGGGTCGCTGCCCGCCACCACCAGCACACGGTCTGCGCCACTGCAGGCCAGGCGGAAGCCCGCGCCGATGCCCGCCGGGGCGTCGATCAGACAATAGTCAAACTGCTGCCGCAGGGTCTCCAGAAAGTCGGCATACTGCCGGAGGCCGATGGACTCCGGCGTCTCCGTGATCGGCGCCGTCAGAAGAAACAGTCCGGGAATTTTCGGATGCTCCGGAATGCTCTCCACGGTATAGGTTCCGCGGAGCAGCTCCGTGAAGGGAACCGACGCCAGATCGGGGATCCCCAGGGAAATGTCGAGGTTCCGCAGGCCGATGTCGGCGTCCATGCACAGCACACGCGCGCCTTCGGCCGCCAGACAGGAGGCGATTCCGGCACAGAGGGATGTTTTGCCGGTGCCGCCCTTTCCGGACACCACGGCAAAGATCTGTCCCATCCCGTTCGCCTCCCGCTCATTCTCACAGTGCATATTCAAAAGATATTATACTGAATTTACGAGGGAAATTCAACTGTTAATTCCAATTATATCCAGATTTTCAGATTCTTTTCCATCCGTCCGGATTTTTCCGGAAAATCTGAAATCTACCCCGAAAAAACAGTTGACAAATCCCTGCCCCCATGGTATCTTATTGACGAAAACAATAATCATTACTGTTTTGGAGGATGTTTGGAGAACGCTATGGAACAGGTCAGAAAACACAGCCGAAAACGGGACGCGATTTTGCGCTGCGTCCGCAGTACCGACTGCCATCCGACGGCCGACTGGGTCTTCAGCCGACTGAAGCCGGAGATTCCGGACCTGAGCCTCGGTACAGTGTACCGCAACCTTGCGATGTTCAAGGAGGAGGGCACCATCCTCTCTCTGGGCGTGGTCAACGGCCTGGAGCGTTTTGACCGGAGGATCGATCCCCACAGCCATCTGATCTGCCAATGCTGCAGCCGGGTGGTGGACGTGGAGGCCATGGATCTGCCGGAAACCATCTGTCAGGAGGCCGCCAGACAGACCGGCGGCGCCATCACAGGCTGGAAACTGCAGTTTGTCGGCCTGTGTGATAAATGTAAGGCAACACAAAAATAAAATTATTTTAGGAGGAAATTGATTATGAAGTTCGTATGTCCTGTCTGCGGTTACGTCCATGAGGGCGACACTGCCCCCGAGTTCTGCCCCATCTGCAAGGTTCCCGGCGAGAAGTTCCTGAAGCAGGAAGAGACCAAGACCTGGGCTGCTGAGCACGTCATCGGCGTCGGCAGAGAGATCCCGGACACCGTTCCCGCGGAAGACAAGGCTGAGATCCTGGCCGGTCTGCAGGCCAACTTTGAAGGCGAGTGCACCGAGGTCGGCATGTACCTGGCCATGGCCAGAGCCGCCCATCGCGAGGGCTATCCCGAGATCGGCCTGTACTGGGAAAAGGCTGCCTGGGAAGAGGCTGAGCATGCTGCCAAGTTTGCCGAGCTGCTGGGCGACGTTGTCTCCCCCTCCACCAAGGAGAACCTAACTGTCCGCGTCGATGCCGAGAACGGCGCCACCGCCGGCAAGTTCGAGCTGGCCAAGCTCTGCAAAAAGCACAACCTGGACGCTCTGCACGACACCATCCATGAGATGGCCCGCGACGAGGCCCGTCACGGCAAGGCTTTCGAGGGCCTGCTGAAGCGGTACTTCAAGTAAGAAAACACAAAAGCGGCCGGAAATTTTCCTGCCGCTTTTGTACATCAATCACGAAAATCACCGCCGAAAGCGGTGGAAAGAAAGGAACGGATACATCATGAAATACGTCTGCAACATTTGCGGCTGGGTCTATGATGAGGACGAGGCCGGCGTCAAGTGGGAAGACCTGCCCGAGGATTTTGCCTGCGAGCTGTGCGGCGTGGGTAAGGACGAATTTACTGCGGAGGAATAAATAATGAAGATTCGGATCAATAAGGACATCGTTGAGTTTATCCCGGAGCATGCGGCAGAGACTGCAGAGCTGGAAGCCCTCTGGGTCAAGATGGGCAACTGCGTCGGCGACACCAAGCGGCTGGAGCCGATGGGCGTCTTTGTCCCCTCGGAGAGCAAGGTCGCCAAGTTCCACATTGAGGGCCTGAGCAAGGAAGAGGTCGACGCGGTTCCCACCATCCGCGCCCCCTATGACACCGACGTCTACTGCGTCACCTGCAACAAGACCGTCCATGTCAAGGCCGGCGAGCCCATTCCCTTCTGCTGCGGCAGACTGATGGAGATTCTGGACTGAGCGATGGCAGAATTTGAGGTTTTGATCGAGACGATCAACCCCTGCGGCGGCCAGCGCCACGCGAAGAAGGAATTTCTGGAGGTCGAGGCGGAAAGCCCCGAGGCCTATGTGGCGGCGCACAGCCAGTACCCGGTGATCAACTCCGGCCGGAATTCCAGCGGTGACACGGTCATCACCACCGGCGACGGCAAAGGAAACCTGACCCGGTACATCTTTACCGCCTGAAAGAATAGAAACAGCAAGGGAGCGGGATTTCCGCTCCCTTTGTTTTCGTTCCGGAAGAATCCTTTGGAACGGGCTGCGGAAAGCTTCCGCCCTTCGTTCAGAATGACAGAATCACCGGACGGCGGTTTGACAGATCCGGTGGGGACTGGTACAATTTTGGTGCATAGGAGAGGAGGAGTCCCAATGATCGGATTTGACGCCGTTGGCCGGGCCAACACCGACGCCACGCTGGCCATCGCCCTGGAGGCCGCGGAACAATACGGCATCCGCTGCCTCGTCGTGGCCTCCAGCGAGGGCGAAACTGCGAAAAAACTGCTGGGCTGCGGCCGGGATGTAGTCATCGTAACCCATCAGGCCGGTTTTCTGAAGCCGGGGATTCAGGAATTCCCGGAGGCGCTACGCCGGGAGCTGACGAACGCGGGCATGCGCGTGCTGACCACGACCCATTTCTTTGCCGGGGCCGACCGGGCCGTAAACCGCAAATTCGGCGGCGTCTATCCGGCGGAGCTGATGGCCCATACCCTGCGGATCTTGGGCCAGGGCTTCAAGGTCTGTGTCGAGGTAGCCGTCATGGCCCTGGACGCCGGGTTCATTTCTCCGGAGGAGGACGTGATCGCCGTCGGCGGCACGGGCCGGGGCGCCGACACGGCTGTGATTCTCCGGCCTGCCCATTCCCAGAGCTTCTTCGACACCGATGTGAAAGAGATTCTCTGTATGCCCCGGGGCCACCGCCCCGCTCCGAAGCCCCGGTTCACCCTGCGGCCCTACCGGGAGACTGACAACCCGGCCCTTGCCGCCCTGTTTTCCGACACGGTCCACACGGTCAACGCCGCCGATTACACGGAGGAGCAGCGCCGGGCCTGGACGGCCGGCGCGGCGGATCCCGCCGCCTGGTGCGCCGCCCTCCCGACCCATACCACAATCGTGGCTGAGGCGGACGGCGCGGTCATCGGCTTCGGCGACATCACAGCGGAGGGCTATCTCGACCGGCTGTATGTCCACAGAAGCCACCAGCGGGAGGGGATCGGAACCGCGATCTGTGATGCGCTGGAGCGGGCCGTCTCCGCAGAGACCTTCACGACGGACGCCTCGATCACGGCCCGGCCCTTCTTCCGCGGGCGGGGCTACCGCGTGGTGCAGCCCCAGGTGGTGTACCGGCAGGGTGTGCCCCTGATGAACTACCGCATGGAAAAACCTTAAAAAAGCAGGGCCTGCTGCATCGCAGCGGGCCCCTGTTTTTATCATCGTCGATGTCATTCTGAGGGAGCGCAGTGACCGAAGAATCTTTGCAGAAATGCGACGAAAAACATGCAGGATTCTTCGCTTCGCTCAGAATGACAGTGCTATTTGGATTCAGTGCTCAACAGCCTTCCAGATGTCCTCCATTTTGCCCATGACAATCAGATGCTCATCCGCCTTGAACACATAGTCGATGCCCGGCATGGCGTTGAGACTGCCTCCTTGCTTGCTGGCCAGGATGTTCATCCGATAGGCATTGCGGAAATCCAGCTCCCGGATGGTCTTGCCGAGCCATTTGGGCTGGGGCGTGATCTCATAGATACCGTAGCCGCCGGAAAGGGGAATGCAGTCAAAGATACTATCCGAGCTCTCGCTGACGGCAATACGGGCGGCGGCGTCCTGCTCCGGGTAGATGACCTCGTCAGCGCCGATGCGCAGCAGGAATTTGGCCTGGATGTCCTCATCAGCCTTGCTGAACACCTTTTTTGCACCCAGCTCCTTGAGGAGGCTGGTGATCTCCAGACTGTACTGGAAATTGCCGCCGATGCAGACGAAGCAGGCGTCAAAGCTGGGGATGTCGAAGGTCTTGAGCACCTCCGCGTTGGCGCAGTCAGCAATCTTTGCGCTGACCACCAGGGGCAGCACGTCCTCCAGCATCTCCGATTTGGCGTCTGCCACCATGATCTCACATTTCTGCTTGGCCAGTTCCCGGCAGAGGTGATGGCCGAAGGTTCCCATTCCAATGATTAAAAACGACTTCATATCCGCGCTCCTATCCCACAATGATACGTTCCGTCGGGTAGCTCACCGGCGGCTGTGCTTTCTTTTCCAGCAAGGCCACGGCAAAGGACACGCTGCCCACCCGGCCCAAGTACATCAGCGCCGCCACCACATAAACCGAAATACTGCCGAGGCTCCGGGTGATGCCCGTCGACATGCCGACGGTGCCGATGGCCGAAAAGACCTCGAAGAGGACGTCCAGGGCCGGGAGATTCTGCAGGCCGCAGATGGCGGTGGCGGCCAGCAGGGCGAGGCCGATATTGAAGAAGAGAACGGTGCTGGACTTCTTCCGTGCGTCCTCGGAGAGGCGGCGGCCAAAGACTGTCGGGGCCTCCTGGCCCCGGAAGCTGGCCAGTCCGAACAGGACGATGACGGCGAAGGTGGTAGTCTTGACGCCGCCGGCGGTGGAGCCAGGGGAGCCGCCCACCAGCATCAGAAGGATCGTCACCAGCTTGGTGGCGTCGGTCTGGGCCGCCAGATCCACAGTGTTGAAGCCCGCTGTCCGGGCTGAGACCGAGGCGAAGAGGGAGGTCAGGATCTTCTGGCCCGCCGTCATGTCCGCCCCGGTGGCGTCCCGCTCCAAGAGGAGAATGACCGCCGCCCCGCCGAAGGTCAGAATGGCGGAGGTCACCAGCACCAGCTTCGTGTGAAGGCGGTAGCTCCGCCAGTGGAATTGGTTGTTCCGGAGATCGTCCCAGACCAGGAAGCCCAGGCCGCCGATCGTGATGAGGGCCATGACGACCACATTGACGAAGACGTCGTTCCAGAGGGGCGTCAGGGAGCAGTAGGGCTCCAGCACGCCCATCAGGTCAAAGCCGGCGTTGCAGAAGGCGGAAACGGAATGAAACACGCTGTACCAGATGCCCTTCCCCGGGCCGAACATCGGGATGAACCGGATGGCCAGCAGAGCCGCGCCAAGGCTCTCGAAAAAGAGGGTGCCCAACAGGATCAGCTTCGCGAGCTTCATGATGCCGCCGACCTGGGTGGTGTTGATGCTCTCAACCATGATCTCCCGCTTGCGCAGGCCCATCTTCCGCCGGAGAATCAGGAAAAAGAGGGTGGCGATGGTCATAAAGCCGAGGCCGCCGACCTGAATCAGCAGAAGGATGACAACCTGGCCGAAGGGCGTCCAGGCCGTGGCCGTGTCCCGCAGGATGAGGCCCGTGACGCAGGAGGCCGAGGTGGCCGTGAACAGGGCCTCCCGGAACGGGGCCGAATAGCCGTCGGCGGAGGCGAAGGGCAGCATCAGCAGCAGGGTTCCGGCCAGGATGATAATGCCGAAGCCCAGGGCGATGATCTGCACATGAGAGAGTCTCGATTTTCTTATCTTCATGGGCGTACTTCCTCTGTTCGGAAAATCGTGCCCTTATCATACCATGGGGAGAGAAAAATTACAATCATCTCCTGCATTTTCCCCAAAAAGGGCCGTTTCCAGCAGGGGCAGTACGCGGGCGCAGATGCCGTCAAGCTGGCAGAGGGGCAGCGGATTGACGCCGAGGCCGCACTCGACGGTGTAGGCCGGCCGGCGGAAGCTCTGCAAAAACCAGTCCTTATATCCGGCCCGGGAGGACGCCGGCGGCACCTCCGTCAGCAGGTAACCGGAGCGGCGGGCCATGGCCTCGCCCAGGGCCTGGGCCTCCGGCGGCTCGAAGCCGCGGTACTGCCAGTAGATTTCCTCGCCCTGGGCGTGGAGGGTCACGAGGACGTCGGGCCGTACCCGCTCCGCCAGCTCCGCCATCAGGCGGCTCTCCGGCTCCGAGAGGGGGAACGGCCCCGGCCAGTTCATGGGGGCCGGGCCATGCGGACTCTTGACGCGGACGGCCCCCTCCCAGTCCGCCGGGTAGTTGAGGTTCAGGTCGACACCCCGGCCGTTGGCCTTCCAGGTGAATGGGAAACCTGGATCGCTGCCACCGATGGCCCGGCTGACGATGTACTGGGGCGACCAGGTGGGCAGCAATCCCATGGCCAGGGCCGCTCCGTCGGGATTCACCCAGGGCACGGCCCAGAGCGTGGCCTGGGCCTGCCAGTCGGGCCGCCGCCGGAAGCTCGTCAGAAACCGCTGCAGCACCGCTCCGGTGATCCACTCACTGCCATGAAAGGCCGCACAGAACAGGACCCGCCGCCGGCCCGTGCCGCTCTGCTCGCAGAAAACGGGCCGTCCCCAGGCCGAGTAGCCCAGCACATACTGCTCCATCATCAAAAACACCCCCGCCGCAGACTATGCGGCGGGGGCTGCGCTGGTTCCGGATTATTTGGCGAGGTAGAAGGCACGCATGGCCTTCATGGTCATGTAGGCGTCGAGCTTGGAGACCAGCTCCATGGGGGCATGCATGGACAGCACGGGCACGCCGGCGTCCAGCGTATCGATGTTGCGGTTGGCCATATAGGCAGCTACGGTGCCGCCGCCGCCCTGGTCGACCTTGCCCAACTCGGCGATCTGCCAGAGGACGCCCGCCCGGTTGAAGATCGTGCGGATCTTGTTGAACAGCTCGGAGGAGGCGTCGGAGGCGCCGCCCTTGCCCCGGGAGCCGGTGTACTTGCACAGGGAGATGCCGTAGTTCAGGCGGCTGTTGTTCTGCTTGTCGCAGGTCTCGGCGTAGAGAGGGTCGTAGGCGTTGGACACGTCAGCGGAGAGGCAGGTGGAGGCAGCCAGGCAGTGGCGCAGCTTCACGTCCTGAATGTCGCAGAGGTCGGCCATGAAGTTCTCAAAGAACTGGCTCTGCATACCGGAGACGCCGACGGAGCCGATCTCCTCCTTGTCCGCGAGGACGCAGACGGCGGTATATGCCGGGGTTTCCAGATCCAGCAGCGGCTCAAACTCGGCATAGACGCAGACCCGGTCATCATGGCCGTAGGCGGAGATCATGCTCCGGTCGAGGCCCACCTCGCGGCACTTGCCGGCGGGCACCATGGTCAGCTCGGCGGAGAGCAGGTCCTCCTCCACGATGCCGTATTTCTCATGGAGCAGGCTGAGGATGTTCTTCTTGACGCGGTCGCTGCCCTCGCCCTCGATGGGCTGGGTGCCCATCAGTACCCGCAGGTTCTCGCCAGTGACGCCATCGGCCAGGGTCTTTTTCATCTGATCGGCGGCCAGATGGATCAAAAGGTCGGTGACGCAGAAGATCGGGTCGGACTCGTCCTCGCCGATGGTGACCGTATGTACGGCGCCGTCCTGGGTCGTGATCACGCCGTGGAGGGCCAGGGGGATGGTGGTCCACTGGTACTTTTTGATGCCGCCGTAGTAGTGGGTCTTGAGGAAGGCCAGCTCGCTGTCCTCGCAGAGGGGGTTGGGCTTGATGTCCAGCCGGGGCGAATCGGCATGGGCGGCTGTAATGTGGCAGCCCCTGGAGAGAGGCTCCCGGCCGATGACGGCAAAGATAATGGACTTGCCGCGGTTGTTGGCGTAGACGCGGTCGCCGGGCTGCAGGGCCATGCCGGCCTGGAACTCCCGGAAGCCGTGCTGCTCCGCGATGCGGATGGTCTCCGTCACGGACTCCCGCTCCGTCTTGGCAGCGTCCATGAAGTCCATGTAGCGTCGGCAGTAGCTCTCCAGCTCGGCGCGGTCGGTCTCGTTCAGGCGGTCAAAGCCGTTCTTCGGTGCGTAGATCAGGTTTTCCATCGTTTTTCTCCTTTATATCAGTGTTTCAAACAGAGTTCGACATTTTCGGCGGAATTCCGCCTGGGTTCCATCGTTTTCCAGGGTATAATCGCAGGCGGCAGAGAATTCCACATTGGATTTCTGGGCCGCGATGCGGGCGGCAGCGTAGTCCCGGGTGACGCCCTCCCGGGCCGTCAGACGGGCGATGCGGGCCTCCACTGGGGCTGTGACGGCCACGGTGATGTCGCAGATCGCGCCGAGGCCGCTCTCCAGCAGACCGATGGCGTCGATGACCGAGAGACCCGGCCCGAGCTGTGCCCGGATGGCCTCCACCACCCGGGGCTGGGTGATGGCCGAGAGCCGCGCCAGGGCCTCCGGATTGCCAAAGACCTGGGCGCCCAGCTTTTTCCGCAGCAGCACACCGTTCTCGACGCTGCCGGGGAAGGCGGCGTTGATTGCCGTCAGCATCGCCGCGTCAGTGCGCAGCAGCTCATGGTAGACGGCATCGGCGTCGAAGCAGGCCGCGCCCATCTCCCGGAGGACCTCCAAGGCTGTGGTCTTGCCGCAGCCGGAGCCGCCGGTCAGTCCGATGACCATGGCCTACACCTCCTGAATGCGGAAGCCGGCCGCCTTATTCAGCCGGTTCCGAACGGCATAGCCCACGCCGCCTTCCTCGGGGCAGCGGGCATAGATCACAGCGTAGCCGGCCTCGTCCATGTCCCGCAGGGCAGCAAAGAGACCGTGAGCCAGGGAGTCGAGGTCGTCCCGGCGGCCGTAGGCCTCAGCCGTCGTATCCCGGTAGAGGGGAAGCTCCT
>CAMGPO010000007.1 GCA_946060825.1 uncultured Clostridia bacterium
GGGAAACAACGACGCATACCACGCCCTGAAGGCGGTTGACGGCCTGGTGATGACCGGCCCCACGGGCACCAACGTCAATGACGTGGCTGTGGGATTGCTGCAGCCCGACGGCGTAGTGTGACAATACGTGCGAGAGCCTTCCCGGAAACGGGGAGGCTTTTGCTTTGAAACGGAGACACAAAAAGAGGCAGGTTTTGGGCGGCAAGACGGGAGCAGGTCGGTAAATTTATCACAATTCATTCAAAAACCTTGCAATTTGTAAAAACCAGCAATATAATAAAACAGATGTGTCATTTGGACGATGCTTAGAAAACTGATCGGAAGTGCTTCCATGAAGAAAATTGTCACAGCGCTTCGCTCCAAAAAGGCGGTGCGCATTCTGATTCTGATCCTGGCCGACCTCTGCGCTCTGGCAGTCTGCCAGTTTTTTACCCTGTTTGTGCGCTTTGAATTCGATATGGTCAGCCTGCGGGAGTCCGGTTTTCTGGAGTCCATGCTCCGCTTTCTGCCGACGGCAGCAGTGATGCTGCTGGTCATTTTTGCACTCCTGGGGCTGTACCAGAGCCTCTGGGCCTTTGCCGGCCTGGAAGAGGGGCTCCACATTGTTGCAGCCGTGCTGCTCCTGTCGGGTCTGCAGTATGTCGTCATGAGGGCGCTTGGTATGTCCCTGCCGAGGAGCTTCCCGCTGATCCATGCCCTGCTGCTGATGACGGCGGTCTCTGGAGTTCGCTTCTCCTACCGGATGATCCGGGAGGGCCTGCAGGGCCGTGTCCGGCGCCGGAACCGGGCCAGAACCATGATCATCGGCGCCGGAGGCGCCGGAACCATGACCCTCAACGACCTCAACCGCAGCGACCGGTCCCACAACCGCGTGGTCTGCCTCATCGACGACGACCGCCAGAAGGTTGGAAGCACCATTCGGGGTGTGCCCGTCGTGGGTACCCGGGAGGACATCTGCGAGGCGGCGGAGCGCTATGACATCGAGGAGATCATTCTGGCTACGCCGACGGCTTCGGTGGAGCAGAAGCGGCAGATCCTTCAGATTTGTCAAAAGACCGGCTGCCAGACCAAGATGATCCCGTCCCTGACGGAGATCGCCTCCGGTCGTGTGGACGTCCAGCAGATCCGGAATGTGCAGATCGAGGACCTGCTGGGCCGCGACAGCGTCAAGGTCAATCTGGATGAGATTGCCGGCTACATCGAAGGCAAGACGGTCCTGGTCACCGGCGGCGGCGGATCCATTGGCAGTGAGCTGTGCCGCCAGATTGCGGCCCATCAGCCGCGCCGTCTGGTGATCTTCGACATTTACGAAAATAACGCTTACGACATTCAGCAGGAGCTGCGCCGGACCCGTCCGGAGCTGAATCTGACGGTGCTGATCGGCTCTGTCCGCGACGAGGAACGGGTGGAGGACGTGTTCCGGACCTATCACCCCGACATTGTCTACCATGCGGCGGCCCATAAGCACGTTCCTCTGATGGAGGAAAGCCCCAACGAGGCCATTAAGAACAACGTGGTCGGCACCTACCATGTGGCCGCGGCTGCAGCCCGGAATCAAACCGGCATCTTCGTGCTGATCTCCAGCGACAAGGCCGTCAACCCCACCAATGTCATGGGCGCCACCAAGCGTCTCTGTGAAATGATTGTCCAGATGTTCAGCCAGCGCTCGGAGACAAAGTTTGTGGCCGTCCGCTTCGGCAATGTCCTGGGCAGCTCCGGCAGCGTCATTCCGCTGTTCCGCCGCCAGATCGAGAAGGGCGGGCCGGTTACCGTGACCCATCCGGACATCATCCGCTATTTTATGACCATTCCCGAGGCGGTCTCTCTGGTCATGCAGGCCGGCGCCTACGCCAGAGGCGGCGAGATTTTCGTCCTGGACATGGGTGAGCCGGTGCGGATCGACGACCTTGCGCGGAATATGATCCGCCTCTCCGGCTATGAGCCGGATGTGGACATCAAGATTCAGTACATTGGCCTGCGGCCCGGTGAAAAGCTCTATGAGGAGCTGCTGATGAACGAGGAGGGGATGCAGACCACGGAGAACAAGCTGATTTTCATCGGCAAGCCGTTGGAGATCGATGAGCCGCTGTTCCGAACCCAGCTCCGGGAGCTGAAGGCCATGGCGGAGGACAACGACCCGGCCATCAAGCACAAGCTCGAAGAGGTTGTGACGACGTATCATATCACGGAGAACGTGCCGTCTCAGGCTGTCTCCTGACAGGGAGAAACCTATGGAACGAAGCATCGGACAGGCCTTGCTGGAAGCCCTGCGGGCCGGCCTGGAGGGCAGGACCGTCGACTGGACGGAGCCCTGGCCTGTGGAGGAATGGAGGGCGCTGTTCCGTCTGGCTGCGTGGCAAAAGGTCAGCCCCATGGTCTATGAGGCCGTCAGAGGCTCTGCCGCCTGGAAGTGCGCGCCGCCGGAGCTGCGAAATCCGGAGCGGATGAACGCCATCCGCGGCGTTGCCATGCAGGCCATACAGTCAGACGCCTTCTGCCGTGTCTATGCGGCGCTGCGGAAAGCGGGCGTGCGTCCGTTGGTCGTCAAGGGCATCGTCTGCCGCAGCCTCTATCTGATGCCGGACTGCCGTCCCTCCGGGGACGAAGACCTGCTCATTTCGGAGGCAGAGTTCCCGGCCTGCCGGGAGACGCTGCTGCGCTGCGGCCTCGAACAGACCAAGGACGGCGACGAGTTTGAGGTGACCTTCTGCCATCCGAAAAACGGCCTCCATCTGGAGGTTCACAAGGCCCTTTTCGCGCCGGATTCCGATGTCTTGGGCGATTTCAACCGCTTTTTTGACGGAACGGCGGAGCGGGCGATGACCATGACCGTCGAGGGAACGGAGGTCTCCACGCTCTCGGCCCACGACCATCTGCTGTTCCTGCTGCTCCACGCCCTCAAGCACTTTATCCACAGCGGCTTCGGCGTCCGGCAGGTGCTGGACATTGCCCTCTGGGCCCGGAAGTTCGGCGGGGATGTGGACTGGACACTGCTTCAGAGTCAATGCCGGGAGGTCCACGCCGACGTCTTTGCGGCGGCGGTCTTTCAGGCCGCGGAGCGGGAATTCGGAATTCCTGCCCCGGCAGGCTGGCCGGAGACCGACTGCGCGGCGCTGCTGGAGGATGTGCTCTCCGGCGGCATCTACGGCGCTACGGACCGGAGCCGTCTCCACAGCGGGACGGTCACGCTCCGCGCGGTGGAAGCCCAGCGGCGGGGAGGACATTCCGGCTCCCTGCTGAGAACGGTGTTTCCGGGACGAAAAAGCCTGCAAGGGCGGTATCCGTATTTGAAGCGGTATCCGGTTCTGCTGCCCGTGGCCTGGGGTCAGCGGATCTGGGCCTATGGCAGGGAAGCCGGGAAACGGGGAGATGGAGCGGCAGAGAGCCTGAAAACGGCAGAACGGCGGCTGGAACTGCTGCGGCAGTATCAAATTATCAAGTAGAGGGATGCTATGCGGGTATTACTGACAGGCGGCGCCGGCTACATCGGCGCGCACACGGCCGTGGAGCTGCTGGAGCAGGGCCACGAGGTGGTTCTGGCGGATAATTATGTCAACAGCAGTCCGAAGGTGGTTGACCGCATTGAGGCCATTACCGGGCACAGGGTCAGGGCATATCGGGCGGATGTTTCCGATCGGGCGGCCATGGAGGCCCTGTTCACGGAGCAGGAAATTGACGCTGCGATTCACTTTGCCGGCCTGAAGGCCGTGGGCGAATCGGTGGCGAAGCCCCTGGCCTACTACCGCAACAATCTGGACAGCACCCTGACCCTGCTCGAGGCCATGGAGCGCCACGGCGTCGGGCGGCTGATTTTCAGCTCTTCGGCCACGGTCTACGGCACGCCGGAGCGGCTTCCCCTGACCGAGGAGCAGGGCACCGGCGTCTGCACGAACCCCTACGGCTGGACGAAGGTGATGATCGAGCAGATCCTGCGGGACTACACGGCGGCCCATCCGGAGTTTTCCGCTGTACTGCTGCGCTATTTCAACCCCGTGGGCGCGCACAGGAGCGGCCTGATCGGCGAGGCGCCGAACGGCGTTCCCAACAACCTGATGCCCTATATCACCCAGACGGCGTTGGGCAAGCGGGATCACCTCTCCATCTTTGGAAATGACTACGATACCCCCGACGGAACCGGCGTCCGGGACTACATCCATGTGGTCGATTTGGCCCGGGGCCATGCTGCGGCCCTTGGCTACTGCGCGGAGCACTGCGGCGTGGAGGTGTTTAACCTCGGCACCGGCCGGGGCTACAGCGTCCTGGAGATGGCGGAAACCTTTGCGCGGGTCAACGGCGTGGCCGTGCCCTACGTCTTTGCACCCCGGCGGCCCGGCGATGTGGCGGCCTGTTATGCCGACGCCTCCAAGGCCCGGCGGATCCTCGGCTGGGAGGCCGTGCTGACGCTGGAGGATATGTGCCGCGACAGCTGGAACTGGCAGCGGCAGAACCCCGACGGTTATGAAGGAGCATAAAAAGACGGTGATGCAGGCGCATCACCGTCTTTTCTTATTTGCCGGATCCGTAGGCGCCGTAGGCGTCGTATCCGGATTTGCCGTACTTGCCATAGCCGTAACCATAGCCGTAGCGGTTGTTTGTCCGGGAGGTGCCGTTGAGCACATAGCCCAGAATGTTGGCCTGGCTGTCCGAGAGAGACTGGAGGCAGCGGAGCACCTCCGAGCGGTTGGCGAAGTCCTCACGGATTACGTAAACCACGCCATCCACGAGCCGGGAGAAGGAGGCGGCGTCGGCCAGCAGGCCGATGGGCGGCGTATCGATGATGACATAGTCCGCCTGCTCCCGCAGAGATTCCAGGACCTTCTGAATCCGGGTGGAGCGCAGGAGCTTGGAAGGAGATCCGACGTTGGTGATGCTGCCAAGAAGCTGCAGGGTAGTGCCGGGAATGGGCTGGAGACATTCCTCCGGGTTGGTAACGGCGCCGGCCAGCAACTCCGGCAGACCCTGGAATTTTCCGCGGAGGCCAAAGAAGCCCTGGAGGGACTGGACCCGCATATCGGCGTCCACCAGAATAACCCGGGAGCCGGACTTGGCCAGAGCAATGGCCAGATTGGCGGAAATTGTGGACTTGCCCTCGGAGGGGGCGGTACTGGTAACCATGATGGTCTTGCAGGACTTGCCATCCGTCTCGTGGAGCAGGCGCGTCCGCAGCGTCCGGATGGCCTCCGCATAGCCGGATGGCAGATCGGGCCGCAGCATGGAAGGACTGCTGCTGCCCTTGCTGCGTCGGTGCTGGGCCACGACGGGAATCAGGCTGAGGCAGGGCAGGCTGGAATAGCGCTTCATCTCCTCGGCAGAGTGAATCGTCCGTCGGAGCTGTGAAAGCAGGGCGATGACCACCAGCGCCAGAAAAGCGCCCTTTTCGGCGCCCTGCTTGGCAGCATTGCGCCAGGTGGGAGAGTTGGCTGGCTCTGTGGGCATCACCGGCGCTTCCAGCATGGAGATCTGCGTGCTGCCGATGACAAGGGAGGCCAGCTTCGGGTAGTTTTCAATGACGGCGATGAGGATGTTGTAGGCGTCCTCCGGATTGCTGCTTGTGACCGTCAGGGTGAACAGGTTTGAGTTGGCCACGATGACCGGTGTGATCGAGCCGTTGATCGAGCTGGCGCCGAGATCCTGCAGAATCATTTCCCGCATGGCATCCGTATTGATGATGTCGGAGAAGGTATTGATGACCTGCCGGGTCGCCCCGGTGTCATAGTACGTGGAGCGGTTCAGAATATCCACCGACGAGCTGTAGCCGGAGGAGACGGAGAGCACCGCCTGGGCCTCGTAATAGGGGTAATAGGAGCGGTAGGAATGAATGCCGTCCTTTGCGCCGAAGAGAACAGCGGCCAGAATGACCAGCCAGAAGGTCCGGCGGAAGAGATACCAGAAGTTCCGGAGGATCAAAATAAAGTCCAGCTGGGATTCCTGGGCGGCGCTTTGCGATTGGCTCATGGCTCTTCCTCCTTCTGCTTTCCGGCGGTGGACGTTGTGGGATAGGTCTCTTTACCGTACTTGCCGTATTTTCCGTACTTGCCGTATTTTCCGTATTTTCCGTATTTCCCGTAACTGCGGGAACTGTAGTGACTGCCGTAGCCGTATCCGTACCCATAGCCGTAGGACGAGGTGAGGGACTCGGGCAGAAGCGTCCGCATATCGTTGAGGACGCAGCCCAGGAACCGGGATTTGCTGCCCCGCAAGGTGTCGATGGCGTCGTTGATGGCGGGGGCCGGCGTGACGCCCTGGCGGACTACCAGCATCGAGGTGCCGGAGAGGTCTGCAAGCAGCTCTGCGTCGGAGAAGAGTCCGAGGGGCGGCGTATCAATGAGAACGAAGCTGAAGGCATGGGTGAGCTGGCGCAGGAAGTCGGTGAAGATGCCGCTGGTCAGGAACTCCGAGGGGTTTTTCAGCTGCTTCGGAGAGTAAAGAGCGTAGAGCTTGGTCTGGGGATTCCGGGCAAGGCACAGGCGGTACTCGCCGGCGGTATACTCCCGCTCCACCTTCCAGGCGCTGCCTGCGGCATTTTTGCGTTTGGAGCCTGACTGGAACCGGGAAGGCTTGCGCAGGTCGCAGTCCACGATCAGAACGGCCCGGTGGCGCAGGGCCAGGGACAGGGCCAGGTTTTCCACCAGCAGCGATTTGCCCTCGTGCTCGGCCACGCTGGTGATGAGGAAGGTGTTGGCGTCGGCGTCCTGCCGTTGGTGCTCGATCTTGGCCCGAAGGCGGTGGATTGACTCGGCGAAGCCGAAGCTGACCGTCGGCTCCGTCAGGCGGACCGGGCGGCGTTTCCGGCCTCTGGTGCTCCGTTCGTGGGGTACCGAGAGCAGCAGCTTGCCGTCCAGCTTCCGGTCGGCGGCCTTTTCCGTCTGGACCGTGTCCTCCTGAATGCACATATAGACCAGAAAAGCGATCATCAGGGCCGCGCCAAGAAGAATTGCCATCTGGTGGATGCGCTGCTCCGAGAAAGGCATCGTCGAGTAGGAGGAGATGTTGGGGGAACTGAGGACGTTGATGACGGCGTCGCCGAAGATGGGACCGGTGATATCGTCGTAGTTGTTGATGACGGCGTCCAGCACTACAAAGGCCTGCCGGGCGGTTGGAGCCGTCACAGAGACCGTAACCAGGTTGGTGTTTTCCGTGTTGGTCGCCTCGATGGTTCCGGAGAAGGCGGGCAGCCCGGCAATGGAGGTAACCTTTTCCTTCATCAGACTGCTCCGGAGCAGCTCCGTGAAGGAGGCGGCCACGTTGTTGGCGGCAGAGGTGTCCAGCGAGGCGGAGGCATAGGCTGTGCGGGAGGCGACGACGAAAGTGACGCGGGCGTTGTACTCCGGCTGGAAGCACAGATGAATCAGGATGTTGGCGGTCAGCAGGAAGAACACAACGCTGAGAATGACCATATGGAGGTTGCGCAGGATCCACTTCAGCAGGCAGTAGGGTTCCAGCTCCGACCAGGCAAATGTTACTTTTTTCTCTTCCATGGCGATCCCTCCTGTCACTGGACAACCACGGTCAGGATCGCCTCGGTATCCCGGCCGCGTTCGTTTTCATAGGTATAAAATACCCGGTAGGTGCCCGGTGTCTGCGGATCGACCTCTGAACGGATGGAGACGCTGCCGGTGTCGTGGCTGGCCGGGGATTCCACCGTCTCCCGGACCGTGTCCAGATAATCCCCGGGTTCGAAGGCAGCGCCCTGCTCCAGGTAGATGAGCTGTTCCGTCAGGGTGAGAACCGGGTCCTGGTCCGTGTCGCTGCGGATGATGACCGGCAGGACCACCTTGGCCGTGTCGCCCATACTGTTGGTCACCATGACGGAGATATCGTAAATGCCCTCCACGTAGTTGTTGAGATTCTCGGAGGAGAGGCGGATCGAGCCGCTCAGATCGCCGTCGATGACGTCGGAGGCGAAGAGGCGGTCCTGGAGGACGACGGTATTGCCGGATTCGTAGACCAGAGGCGCCGTCACCGCGAAGCGGGGAGCGGTATAGTCGCTGTAGACGACAAGACGGGAGGCGGTGGCCATGTTATCAGACGAGTCGAAGACGATGTAGCTGACCTTGGCGGAGTTGCCGCCGATGAGCTGGGAGATGCTGCGGACCATGACGGAGCCGGTCAGATCGCCGTCCTGGGTGTCCGTGGCGGTGACGCCGGTGAGCAGAATCTCCTCCGGTTCGTAGACGCTCACGGTGATCGTGTCGCTTTCGAAGAGGATCTGCGGAGGCTCCGTGTCGGTATAGAAGCGCTCATGGATCAGAATACCGCCGTAGATTACGGCGGCCAGAGCCGTGAGCAGGGGGAGAATGATTTTCATCAATTTCATAGTGTGTCACCTCTGGATTCATCGGGACGGACGATATCGCGGTCCTGGAGGAGCCGCTTGGGATTTCGGCAGAACAGGACCTCGGCATAGGCCCGGGAGTAGCGGCGGGCCACGACGGCATAGGCATCGGCGAGGTCCGGTGTACGGATGCCGGAACGGTGGGCGTCACTGGCCACAAGATGGGCAAGACCGTTGCGGAGGATCCAGTCGGCACAGGCCTCCGGCTGCGGGCCGAAGCGGCCGAGGATGCTGCCCTTGTTGACCTGAATCAGGCAGGAGCGGCGGAACCATTCGTCCAACTGGCGGGGATCCCGCTGAATGGCGGTATAGCGTTCCGGATGGGCGACCACCGGCCGCAGCCGGAAATCGGTGATGAGGCCGATGGCCTCCTCCATCCGGGAGAGCGGGGCGTCAAAGTCGAATTCGATCAGCAGATACCGGGAGCCGGCCAGGGTCAGGACGTCTTCCGACTCCAGCAGCTCCAGAAGTCCGTCCCGGCAGAGCAGCTCCATGCCTGGATAGAGATTCAGTTCGACGCCGCATTCCCGGAGCAGAAGGTTCATCCGGCTGGTGAGCTGGCAGATCTCGTCGATCCGCCGGGGCAGTGTGCGGTCAGAGGAACGGCAGTGGGGCGTGCAGACGATGTCTGTGGTGCCGGTTTTGACAGCGAGCCGGGCCATCTCCACCGTCATGGAGGAGGACGCGGAGCCGTCGTCAAGGCCGGGAAGAATATGGCAATGGAGATCGATCATAGATTCCTCCGCTGAAATCGGAAACGCGCAGTGCGCGAAAGATGGTCATTCTCAATAAGTATAGCACAGAGCACTGCGGTTTTTCAATGGTTTGTGCATGATTATTCGGAATAATCACCACTTTTTCAAGAAAAAACTGGTTATATTGCCGGAAACGGAAAAACGCGGGACGCCGGATGAGCGCCGGCGTCCCGCGGGGAGACGGTCAGGATTCGACCTTTTCGTAAAAAACGCGGAGCATCAGCTCGCTGAGGCCGGTCTCGTCGATCCGGTACTCGGCATGCTGCTGCGACCCCAGCACCGATTCGCCGGGGACGTTGCAGACCTCTCCGTCGAATTGGAGGGAGGCGGCTTCCGTGGCCAGGTAGAGCAGCCGGTCGAGACTCAGATCGGTCACCGTATAGTCCGAGACGATGCTGTAAAGGTCGAGGGCCGCCGTGGGCTTCTCCCGGATCGCGGCCCTGACCTGCTGCAGCAGGGCGAGGATGTATTGCTTCTGCCGCTGCATCCGGCCGTTGTTGCCCTCGGTGGTGCTCTCCCGCGCCTGGATGTACTTCCGGGCCTGGGCGCCGGTCAGCGTGACCTCCGTGCCGGGAACCAGGGACTCGCAGCCCTTGAGCCCTGCGTAAGGAAAGTCCGCCGCCACGGTCAGGGTGACGCCGCCGGCAGCATCGTTGAGCACCGGCAGGCCGCCCAGGTAGAGGGCACCGTAGCCCTGAATCGGCAGGCCGTAGAAAAGGCCGGAGACGGCGTCCCGGGTCAGCTCGCAGCTCCGCTGCAGGCCGTCGCCGTAGGAGAAGGAGAGGGCGAGCTGGGCATGGCCGGTGCCGGCCTCGGTCCCGGTCTCGTCCAGCAGCTCCAGATCCACCATGGCGTCCCGGGAGATGGAGATCAGGGTCAGCCTGTCCCGCCGGAAGTCCAGCGCCGCCAGAATGAGGACGTCGGCCTGATTGGCGTCGCCGAACTGGCCGGAGGCGGCGGGCTTTTCCTCGGCGTCGACGCCGAGCAGCAGAATGTTGACCATATCCTCATTATAGCGGTAGTATTCGCCGTTGTAACAGACGGTGTGGCTGTCCAGAACGGTGCCGTCGGGGACCGTCTCCGGTTCCGTTTCGCCGGATTCCGGAGTGGGCAGAGGGAGCTGCGGCATCGTCCCCGCGGTGCGGAGGGCGCTCTGGCCGTGGAGCCAGAGGCCGAGGACCGCGGCGACCAGGGCCAATGTAATGCCCAGCAGGATCAGAAAGGCAATCAACAACCTGTTTGGCTTCCTGTTCTTCATGGCGCTTCCTCCACGGCATAGGCCGCGACCTGCACCGCCTGCACCAGAAAGCGCATACTGCGATTGCCGCCGTAGCAGGTCGAGAGGGTCAGAACGCTGTCCCCGGCGGCAGGCCAGAATTCCTCATCAAAATTGCCTATCAGTGCATAATTCTCCAGAATCGCGTCAAAAAATCCGTCGAATTCTTCGGTGTTCCCAAAGTCATGGGTCAGCAGCAGATGCTCGTTGCTGTAGGGATAGGCGGCAAAAACGCGGTATTCGCAGATTTTTTCCGGCATATGAATATAGATCGTGGGGTGCTCGCGGAAAAAGTCCACGTCGGTGTAGTTGCCAAGAAGGCCGAACATATCGCCGGAGCGCAGGTTGTGGCCGTAGAGGACGGTGTTGGGATCCGAAAAGTCTTTGGCGTTGTAGTTCTGGCTGTAGATGCTGCCGCCGGAGTAGTAGGACCTGTCGGCGGCGTGGGTGTTGTAGTAGAGGTTGTCCTCCGCACTCTGCACCACGGGGTAGGAGATCGTCGTTCCGGGGATCTCCAGATAGGCATAGATTTCGCTGTTGATGGCCTGCAGGGCGTCAAAGTCAAAGACGGCGGCCATGGTGGGGATCTCCGGCTCCGCCGGAGCTTCCTCCGGGACGGCAGAGGACGGTTCTGGCTCCGGTTCCGGCGACGGTTCGGTGGCCGGGGTCTCCGCCGGGACGGCAGCCAGCTCCCGGAAGCTCCGGTTCAGGGCAGCCCCGCGGAAATATTGATAGATGTAGACGCAGCAGAGAATGCAAATCAGGATTAGTACGGCAGAGGCTGCGATCAGTAAACGCTTTTTCCAGGGCTTCATCGGTTTCCTCCCAAAGAAAAGGCCCCACGAACGTTCGTGGGGCCCAGGTGCATGACAGTCAGCAGGCAGCCGCCTTTTTCAGCGTGACAGCCGCGGCGCCGCAGAGAAGCACCGCCGCCGCGAGGACCAGACCGATGGAGACGGCCTCGCCGGTCTGCGGGGAGGTCTCGTTCTGGGACACGTCCGTATTGCCGGACTCGGGGCTGAGCACATCGTCGCCGGAGGCGAAGGCCGTGGTTGCCAGCAGGCCGCAGAGCAGCACAGCAATCAAAAGCAGCGCAAGCATCCGTTTCATTGCGATCATCTTCCTTTGCTGATAATTACAATCAGTATAGCGCACCGGCGAAAAAAAAGCAAGGGAAGAACGCAAAAAAATGCCGGGAATTCCGCCAACCTTTCCTCAGAAATAATCACAAAACATCGAGGAAAAACCGTTGACTTTTTGCGGAATCCGCCCTATACTGTCCTTGTAATAAGGACGAAATGATATAAATGTCCTCGATATAAGGACAGATGGACATGAAAGGAAAACAGGAGGGATCACCGATGGAACAGCAATGGATGGACGCCATCGTCAAGCCGGCTCCGGCGGAGGGACTGGAGCTGCGGCGGGTGCCGGTTCCGAGACCCGGCCCCGGTGAGGTGCTCATCAAAATTCACAAGACGGCAATCTGCGGCTCCGACGTCCACATCTACAAGTGGAACCAGTGGGCGCAGCAGCACGTCAAGCCGCCCCAGGTCATCGGCCATGAGTATGTGGGCGAGATCGCGGAGCTGGGCGCCGGCGTCACCGGCCTCCACATCGGCCAGCGGGTCAGCGGCGAGGGCCATATCACCTGCGGCCACTGCCGCAACTGCCACTCGGGCAACATCCAGTGGTGCAAGGACCACGTCGGCGTGGGCGTGGACCGGGACGGCGCGTTTGCCGAGTACGTCTGCATCCCCTCGCGGAACGTCATCATCATCGACGAGAGCCTGCCGGAGGACGTGGTCTCCTTCTTTGACGCCTTCGGCAACGCCACCCACACGGCCCTGATGTTCCCCCTGGTGGGCGAGGACGTGCTGATCTCCGGCGCGGGCCCCATCGGCATCATCGCCGCGGGCATCTGCAA
>CAMGPO010000008.1 GCA_946060825.1 uncultured Clostridia bacterium
TTGAAGGTGCCGCCGTAGATGCCGATCCTGCCCATATCTGGTCAGTCCTCCCGGTTTTTCTTTTTCTGCCGCTGGCGCTCGATGGAAGCCTCGATGGCGGCCTGCTTGAAGAAGGCGTTCTTCCGTTCCCGCTCCTCCTTCATCTGCTTGCGGCGCTTCTGCACGCCGGCCTTGACGGGATTCACGGTTTTTTTCTTCTCCCGGGCAGCCTTTTCCTGGGCCTCCCGCTCCAGTTTTTTGGACTTGCGGTAGATCACAAACTTGGAACCTACGGTCTGGACGCCGTCAGCGCCGGTGGCCTCACAGATCGCGTCACTGGCCTCCCGGGCCGTCAGCAGAGACGTCTCCAGAGCGCGGCCCTTGACCAGTTCCCGGGCTTCCAGCAGGATCTCCGCCTCGGCAATCACGTTGGGCGTCACGCCCTCCTTGCCGACGATCAGAGTGGTATCGAGGCCGTTGGCCTTCGTGCGCAGCTCAGCCCGTTCTTTACTTGTCAGCATGGCGTTCCGCCTCCTTCAGTTTCGCGGCCAGCGCCTGCAGGGCGCGGGCACGGTGAGAGATTTCGTTCTTACGTTCCGGGGCCATCTCGGCCATGGTCTTGCCGTCCGATTCGACGAAAAAGACCGGGTCATAGCCGAAGCCGTTCTCGCCCCGGGGCGCCCGAAGGATCACGCCCGGGCACTCCCCTCTCGCCACGACGGCGCTGCCGTCAGGGTACAGCAGGGTGATGACGGAGACGAAGCGGGCCGTCCGCCGTTCCTCCGGTACAGTTTCCAGCAGGGACAGCAGATATTCATACCGCTCCCGGTCGCTGTGGCAGCGGTCACCGCCAAACCGGGCCGAGTAAATGCCGGGGGCGCCGTCCAGGGCGTCCACCATCAGGCCGGAGTCGTCGGCGATGGCCGGCAGGCCGCTTTTCTCCATGACGGCCCGGGCTTTGAGCATGGAATTTTCTTCAAAGGTCGTGCCGGTCTCCTCGACGTCCACGTCGATGCCCAGCTCCGACTGCAGCACGAGCTGCAGATCAAATTGTTCCACAATTTTGGAGATTTCCTCCAGCTTGTGGGCATTTTTGCTCGCCAGAACCGCTCTCATTCCGCTTCCTCCAGGTATTTCTTCTGCAGGGCCGTCAGCTCGGCGATACCGCCCGCGCAGAGCTGCACCAGGTTCTGCTGCTCCTCCACGGTGAAGGGCCGGCCCTCGCCGGTGCCCTGCACCTCGATCAGGCGGCCGTCGGCCGTCATCACGCAGTTGAGGTCGACCATGGCGGAGGAATCCTCCTCATAGCAGAGGTCGAGCATCGGCACGTCGGCCACGATGCCGGCGGAAACAGCGGCGACGCTGGTTTTCAGCGGCATCTGTTCCAGCAGGCCGGCCTTCATCAGTCTTTTGCAGGCGATGGCCGCGGCCAGCCAGCCGCCGGTGACGGAGGCCGTTCTGGTGCCGCCGTCGCCCTGCAAAACGTCGCAGTCCACGGTAATCGTCCGCTCACCCAGGGCCTCGAGGTCGGCGGCGCCGCGGAGGCTGCGGCCGATGAGCCGCTGGATCTCTGCGCTGCGGGGCGAGAGCTTGAGCTTGCTGACGTCGCGCTTGGAGCGCTCCCGGTTGGCCCGGGGCAGCATCGAATACTCCGCCGTGATCCAGCCGCCGGACTGGACGTGGGGCGGGACTTTTTCTTCCACAGAGGCGTTGCAGAGCACCATGGTGTTTCCCATTTCGATGAGGACGCTGCCCTCGGCAAAGCGGTTAAAGCCTACAGTAATCTTCACGGGCCGCAGTTCGTCGTTCTTTCTTCCGTCAATCCGCATGGCAGTACCTCAAATCAGGGCCTCGACGAAGGCCTTACCCTCAAAGGGCATCAGGTCGTCCATCTGCTCGCCGACGCCGATGTACTTGACCGGAATCTGCAGGCTGTCCGCCACGGCGACCACGATACCACCCTTGGCGGTGCCGTCCAGCTTGGTCAGCACAAGGCCAGTCACGCCGGCGATCTCCTTGAACTGTTTGGCCTGCAGGAGGCCGTTCTGGCCGGTGGTGGCATCCAGTACCAGCAGGACTTCCTTGCTGGACTCCGGCAGTTCCCGATTGATGATCTTGGAGATCTTGCCCAGCTCGTTCATCAGGTTCTGCTTGTTGTGGAGACGGCCGGCGGTGTCGCAGATGACCACGTCGGACTTCCGCGCCCGGGCGGCGGAGATCGCGTCAAAAACAACGGCGGCGGGGTCTGCGCCCTCGTCCTGCCGGATGATGTCCACGCCGGCCCGATTCGCCCAGATCTCAAGCTGATCCGCAGCGGCGGCCCGGAAGGTGTCGGCGGCGCAGAGCAGCACCTTTTTACCGCTCCCGGCCAGCTGGCCCGCCAGCTTGCCGATGGTGGTGGTCTTGCCGACACCGTTGACGCCGATGACCAAGATAACCGCCGGTTTGGTACTGAGATTCAGGGCTGTGTCGCCCACGTCCAGCATCTCGCAGAGCACCTCACGCAGGGCTGCCTTCACCTCGTCCGGCTTTGTCAGGTAGTTCTTCCGCACCTTCTCGCGGAGCTTTTCCGTGGCCTTTCCGGCGGTCTCCACGCCGAGGTCGGCGAGGATCAGCAGCTCCTCCAGCTCGTCATAGAAGTCGTCGTCGATCTCCGTAAAGGAGAAGGTCTCGCTCAGCGAGTACTGCATGGCCTTGGCCGTCTTGGCCAGGCCGCTCTTGATCTTGTCAAAAAATCCCATAGCGTATCTCCCGTTATTCTGTAATTCCCAACTGTTCCACCATCTGATTCATGTCCAGATGGAGCATTTTTGAAACGCCCTGCTCCTGCATCGTGACGCCGTAGAGGGTGTCGGCCTCCTCCATGGTGCCGCGGCGGTGGGTGACGACGATAAACTGGGTCATCTTGCTCAGAGACCGGAGATAGGAGGCGAAACGTTCCACGTTCCGGTCGTCCAGGGCCGCGTCAATCTCGTCCAGCATACAGAAGGGCGTTGGCCGCACCTTCAAAATGGCAAAGTAGAGAGCGATGGCCACGAAGGCCTTCTCGCCGCCGGAGAGCAGCGTGATGGTCTTGAGCTGCTTGCCGGGCGGCTGCACCCGGATCTCGATGCCGCATTCCAGCGGATTCTCCGGATCCTCCAGCTCCAGCGAAGCCCGGCCGCCGCCGAACATCTCCGTGAAGGTCTGGCCAAAGTAGGTGTTGATCTTCCCGAATTCCGTCGTGAAAATGGCGGTCATTTCCCTGGTGATGGAGCGAATGATCTCCTCCAGGTCTTTTTTGGAACTGAGAACGTCGTCCCTCTGAGAGGTCAGGTACTCATAGCGCTCGTTGACCCGGGCGAACTCGTCGATGGCGCCCAGGTTCGGCGTGCCCAGGCCGCTGATCTTCCGCTTCAGCTCGGTGATCTTCCGCTGGCCCTGGGCCGCGCTCTCAATCTCCGCCCGCTCGGCGGAGGCCGTCGACCGGGTCAGGCCGTAGGTGTCCCAGAGCTTGTCAATGATCTGCTTCTCCTCCAGCTCGGCGGAGATCTTCTTCTGTTCCAGGCGGGCGCTTTCCCGCTCCATATTTAAAATGTCCTTGTTCTTGTCCTGAGCGCTGCGCTCGGAGACAGTTTTTTCCGCCTCAGCGGCCATTCTCTGCCGCGTCAGCTCCGCAAGAATCTCCCGCTGCTGCGCCGCCTGTTCCAGCAACGCCTGCCGCCGGGCTTCCAATGCCTCGATCCTTTTTTCGGTCTCCTTATTCTCCGCGTCGCAGGCGGCAAGCAGCCGCTCCTTCTGGAGACTGTCGCCCTGCATCTGCTCAGAGAGCTGCCGGAGCTGCAAAAGGCCGTCCCGGACGCTGTCCCGCTCGGCCTCGGCGGCCGCCTGTTCCAGCTTCCGCGCCTCGATCTCACCGGTCAGCTTCTGCACCTTGCATGCCGTCTCGGAGCGGCCCAGCTCCAGCTTGTCCAACTCCGCCTGCAGGCCCTCGATCTGCTCCCGCAGGAGGGCTGCCTGGGCCTGTTTGGCCACGGCGGTCTGCCGCAGCTCCTCCAGCCGCGCATTGGCGGCCCCGGCCTCCCGCTCATCGGAACGGATGACGTCCGCCACGGTTTCCAGCATCTGGCCGAAGTGGCGAAGATCGCCCTCCAGCCGCAGCGCCTTGTCCTCGGCCTCGCGGAGCTGGCCGGACACGACGCTCATCTCATAGCGCACCTCTTCGGCGCTGCGGACGGCATCCTGCAGAGCCTTCTGTTCCTCGTCCAGCTTCATGGCAAACTGCTGGTACTGCCGCCGCAGCTTTTCCAGCTCGTTGGCCCGGGAGAGGATGCCCGCGTTCTTCGACACGGAGCCGCCGGTCATGGAGCCGCCTGCATTGATGACCTGACCGTCCAGGGTCACGATGCGGAAACGGTTGCCGAACTTCCGCGCCATGGGAATGGCATAATCGAGATCCTCGGCAATGACCGTACGGCCAAGCAGATTCAGGATAATCTCGCGATAGCACTCGTCACACTGCACCAGGTCGGAGGCGATGCCAACGAAGCCGGCGGCATCCTCCAGCCCCCGTTCCTGCAGGGTTCTGCCCCGGATGACGCTCACGGGCAGGAAGGTGGCCCGGCCGCCGTCCCTCCGTTTGAGCAGATTGATGGCCGCCTTGCCATCACCCTCCGTGGAGACAATAATATGCTGCAATGCCGCGCCGAGGGCTGTCTCAATGGCCACGCTGCAGGTTTCGTCCGTCCGGATCAGCCGGGAGACCGGTCCGTGGATACCCGAAAGGGTTCCCTTTTCCTGCTCCTGCATGACAATCCGGACGGCCTTGGAATAGCCCTCGTAGTCCTTCTCCATCTCCTGCAGGAGACGGATGCGGGAGCGCAGGGTGTCGTTCTGAATCTTCCGCTGATTGACCTGCTGCTGCAGGGTCGCCTGCCGTTCCTCACGGCTGCGGAGGCGGAGCTGGTAACCGGCGATGGTGTTGTTCGCGGCGGTGACGTCGTCCTTTGCCTCCCGCAGCTCCCGGGCGCAGTCCTTCTGCTGGCCCTCCAGCTCGCTCTGCCGGTTCCGGGCCGCCTGCAATTCTGCGGTCACAGTCTCCTGCCGCCGGGCAGTCTCCTCTGCCGCGGCATCGGCAGACTCCGCCTCGGCCGTCCGCTGGGCCAGCTGGGATTTCGCGTCGCCCAGCCGGTTCTGCAGGGACAGGTACTCCCGGGCGATGCCCTCGCCGGACTCCGCCAAAGCACGGGCCTGCGCCTCGAGCTTTTCCAGCGCCTCGCCCCGGGCCGTCGTTTCGCGGCCTATTTCCGCGATCCGCTGCTCGCTGCGCTCGATCTGGGCGCCGAGGCTGCTCTTTCGGTTTTCCTGCTGGGTCAGTTCCTCGCGGATCCGCTCCATGTTGGCGTTGTTATTTTCAATGGCGGAGCGCAAAACATTCTTCTCGCCCTCCAGCCGCTGTATCTGTCCGTCCGTCTCGCCAATCCCACCGCGCTGGGCGTCCAGCTTTTCGTCAAATTCCCGCAGGGACGCGGCCAGCTCGTCGGCCTTCCGGTAGAGTTCGTCCAGGGCCTCATGCTCCTGGGCAAGAATAAAGGCCGCAGAGGCAAAGTCCTCCTCCGCTTTCTTCTTTGCGGCGCTGAGCCGCTCGAGGCTGTCCAGCCAGACGGCAACCTCTACGCCCTTCAGTTCGTCCCGAAGGGCCAGGTATTTCTTCGCCTTTTCCGCCTGTTCCCGCAGGGGCTCTACCTGCAGCTCCAGCTCGGCGATCTTGTCGCCGATGCGCATCAGGTTGTCCTCAGTGGCTGCGAGACGGCGCTCCGTCTCCTCCTTACGGTGACGGAACTTGGAGATGCCCGCCGCCTCCTCAAAGATTTCCCGGCGGTCGGTGCTCTTGAGGGAGAGGATCTCGTCAATCCGGCCCTGGCTGATGTTGGCGTATCCCTCCTTGCCGAGGCCGGTGTCCATAAACAGCTCGTTCACATCCCGCAGGCGGGCGCTCTGCTTATTGATATAAAATTCACTTTCGCCGGAACGGTAATACCGGCGGGTCACCATGATCTCCTTGGCATCCATCCGCAGGGCGCCATCGGAGTTATCCAGGATCAGCGACGCCTCGGCAAAGCCCACCTGGGCCCGCTTCTGGGTGCCGCCAAAGATAACATCCTCCATCTTCGCGCCGCGGAGGGCTTTGGTGCTCTGCTCGCCCATGACCCAGCGGATGGCGTCGGAGATATTCGATTTGCCGCTGCCGTTGGGGCCGACGATGGCGGTGATGTCGCTGCCAAAGGTCAGTACCGTCTTGTCCGCGAAGGACTTGAAGCCCTGCAGCTCCAGGGATTTCAGATACACGCTTCCACCTCAATGATTCTGTCGCATTAACTGAATTATGATACCATTTGAAAAAACTCCCGTCAACCGTCAGATTGCCTTTTTCGGCGTCCTGTCGTGTCTTTCCCCGGTTTTTTCCTGGGTTTTTGCGAAATTTGCCCTGTTGCAGGCACTAATTGGACCGCAGCGTCCGCCTCTCACTTCCCCGTTACCCGAATACAGCAAAATACCACCCCGGGAGGGGTGGTATTCTGTGTGTATGCAGGAACTTATTCCGCTTCCGCTGCGGCTTTGTTTTTGGAGGTCAGCGCCTTGAAGCCTTCGATGACAACGACGACGCCGAGAGCCAGGATCAGCACGGCAAAGACGAGCTGAAGTGCGCTGCCGCCGATGCCGAGGGTGCCGGTCGCGCCGGTGGTCAGGGCAGTGGCGAGCTTCTTGATAGTCATGACCAGAGCGGTGAAGGTGACACAAACCATGATGACCATGGGAATCCACAGCATCCAGCCCTTGCGGTTGGTGCGCTTCAGGAAGACGGCGCAGGCCAGCAGCGCCAAGGCGGAGAGGAGCTGGTTCGCAGAGCCGAACAGGGGCCAGATGGAGGCGTAGCCGGCCTTGGCCAGCAGATAGGCCAGCACCAGGGTGACGATGGTGGAGAAGTATTTGCTGGTCAGAACCTTGCGCACGGGACTCATCTTATCATCCTCGATGGACTCGTCCAGGAACAGCTCCTGGAAGGACATCCGGCCGATCCGGGCCACGGAGTCCAGGGAGGTCAGGGCGAAGGCGGAGACCGCCAGGTTGATGAGGGTGAAGACCACGCTCTGAGGCAGGCCGATGGTCGCGAGGAAGTTGGAGATGCCGCCGGCGAAGATCTGGGCGGGGGTCGTATAGCCCTGCTCCGCGGCAGCGCCGGTGGCAAAGGACGCCACGGCGACCAGGGAGATGACGGCCAGCATGGACTCCATCAGCATGGCGCCGAAGGAGACAGGCAGCATGTTCTTCTCGTTCTTGATCTGCTTGGATGCGGTGCCGGAGGAAACCAGGGAGTGGAAGCCGGACACGGCGCCGCAGGCGATGGTGACGAACAGGATGGGGAACAGATAGCCGGTGCCCTCCACATAGAAGCTGGTGAAAGCGGGCAGGTTGATCGTGGGATTGGCCGCGAAAACGCCGACAACGGCGGCGATGATCATGGCGATCAGCAGGTAGCTGTTCAGGTAGTCGCGGGGCTGGAGCAGGGCCCAGACCGGGACAACGGAGGCGATGAAGATATAGGCGAAGATGATGAGGTGCCAGGTTTTGCCGGCCACGAACACAGGCAGATTCATGCCCAGAACGACGGCGGCAATCAGCAGAACAACAGCCACGGCCGTGTTAGCCCACTTGTTCAGCTTGGCATAGCGGATCAGACAGCCCAGGACAACGGCGAACACGATGAAGAGCATCGAGGTGGTGGCAACGGCGCCGTTGGCCTGAATGAGAGCGCCCTCGGCGTTAAAGCCGTTGAAAGTGCTGGCGACCACATCGGCGAAAGCGGCGACGACCAGAATGCAGAACAGCCAGCAGAAGGCCAGGAAGAGCTTCTTGCCGATTTTGCCGATGTAGCGCTCGATGATGTAACCGATGGAGCGGCCCTTATTCTTCACGGAAGCGTACATGGACACAAAGTCCTGCACCGCACCAAAGAATACACCGCCGATGAGAACCCACAGCAGGACAGGGACCCAGCCGAACACAGCGGCCTGAATGGGACCGTTGATGGGGCCTGCGCCTGCGATGGACGCGAACTGATGGCCAAAGACAACGTTGGTGTCTGCAGGCTCATAGTCAACGCCATCCTCCAGTTCGTAGGCGGGGGTTTTTGCGTTGGGATCGATGCCCCAGGTCTTGGCCAGCCATCTGCCATAGAACAGATAGGCGCCGCCAAGTACCACGATGGCAATGACCATGATGAGAATGCCGTTCATTGATTGTTTTCCTCCTTCTATTTCTTGCAGGGATTGAATTTCAAAATAGCGCATTTGCTCTATTTTTCCAGGGGAAACAGGGCCAATACCGCGAAAAAAAAGACTTCTCTCTGCATTCAGAGACGAAGTCCATCCTCCGCGGTACCACTCTGTGTGCCCGGTGTCCGGGCCGCTCAACGGGCTCTGACAAGCCCTGCTCCGTAACGGGGAGCTCCGTCCTGGCCTACTTGTCTCCGTTCAGCCGGCCGCTCCCGGGCCAGTTTCTGACCGCACCTGCCGCATCCTTCCACCAGCCGGATGCTCTCTGGGCGCAGGAACGCCGCCGTACTCTTCCCGATCATCGCATTTTTCGCAACAGTGTTTGCTTCAATTTGCATACCGGATTTTATTGCTTTACTTGGATAATGTCAAGGCCTTTGTTTCCAATTTTTTCATTTTCAGTTTCCTGCACAAAAGTAATAAAGCAGCACCGATTCTTTTGTTAAAAAGCACAACAGTGCAGGCAAAGCCCCCGTGCTTTCCGGACAGCACGGGGGCGAATGTCTATATTTTACCGGTTCGGCTCATTCATGCCGCAGGGCCTCGATGGGATTCAGCTTGGATGCCTTGACGGCCGGGATCAGGCCGAAGACGATACCGATGGCCATGGAGAACACCACGGCGATCACGCAGGCCGGGACGCTGATGGCGACCACGGTGCCCATGACGCCGGAGAGCATCTGGGCCAGGCCGATGCCGCAGCCAACGCCCAACAGACCACCGAGGCTGGTCAGCACCGCCGCCTCTGTCAGGAACTGCCAGAGGATGCGCTTTCTTCTGGCGCCGATGGCCTTTTTGAGGCCGATCTCTCTCGTCCGCTCGGTGACGGACACCAGCATGATGTTCATGACGCCGATGCCGCCGACCAGCAGGGAGATGCCGGCGATCCAGATGAGCTGCTTATTGGTGGAGTTGGCCAGGGCCTGCATCTCCGCCGCCTGCTCCAGCAGGTCGTCGGCCTCGTAGGCGTAGGTGTCGCCGGAGACCTGGCTCTCGTTCAGTGCCTTGGCCACGTTGTTACCGGCCACGGTCATCTCGTCTGTGGAGCTGGCCTGGACTGCCACGTTCTGAGGCTCGTCATAGCGGTAGGCGATGCCCCAGCAGGTCGTGGGAATGAAGATGGTTCCGGAGGAGGTGTCGGCGTACATCCTGTAGTCCTCCATCGAGTTGATCGTGGGGGCCGCCGTCTCCGGTTTGGCCGCGACGCCGACCACCGTGAAGGGCTCGCCCATGATCTCGATGATCTGGCCGACGGGATTCCGACCCTCGAAGAGGTTTGTCGCGGTCTTGGCGTCCACAATGGCGACCTTCCGCGCCTGGGTGAAATCCTCCTCCACGAAGCCGCGGCCGTAGTTGACGCTGTAGCCGTTGACGGAGAAATAGTGGTCATCGATGCCGTAGAGGTTGCCGTTGAAGGAGGTATTCTTGTAGTACACGCCTTCGGTCCAGTTGCGGCTGCGGTAGACCGAAGTCTCCGCCACACCGTCCAGCTCGTCCAGGCTGGCGCGGGTCTCCTCGTCGATGACCGTGACGCCCTGGGGCAGGCCGGAATACTGCAGATCGACCTCATTGCCGTCCTGCTTCAGCCGAACCGTGACCACGTTGTTGCCCGCGCCGATCAGGTTTGCCTTGATCTGCTCGTTGGTGCCCTTGATCGTGGAGACGATGGTGATGATGGAGGCAATGCCGATGATGATGCCCAGCATGGTCAGGAAGGAGCGCATCTTGTGGCTCCAGACGCCCTGGAAGGACAGGGAAATATTTTCTAGCATCGTTCATCCCTCCTTAATAGCCGTAGAGTTCCTGGGCCGTGGCCTCGACGGTCTTGGCGCCGTCCGCCACGTCCTTGCCGTAGGGGAAGGCCACATAGTCGTCGATGGTCAGGCCGCCGCGAACCTGGGTATAGCTGCCCCAGAGGCTCCGGCCGGTCTGGATCGTCCGCTGCTCGAGCAAACCATCCGCGTTGCGGACGTAGACATAGCTCCTGCCGCCGTCGGTGCGGATGAACTCATTTTCCAGGTAGAGGCTGTCGCCCTCCTGCACATGGTTCTCATAGGTCACGTCCGCGTAGGCGTAGGCCCGCAGATCCGCGGACTCGTCCACAAAGACCCGGAAGGGATAGTAGGAGACGTTGCTGTTGCCGTCGGACCAGGAGTTGGAATTCGTGGTCGGGTACTCGGAGATCTCCACAATCGTGCCCTCGCAGAAAGCGCCGGTCTCCCAGCAGTTGACCTGGACGGTCTGGCCGACCTCCACGGTGCCCAGCTCCAGCTCGCTCAGGCTGACGTCGATGTAGTAGCCGCCGCCGCCGGAGACCTCGACCACGGCCTCGCTGTTCTGGTATGCCTCGTCGGGATCCCGCACGACCTTGACCGTGCCGTCGATGGTGCTGCGGACCACGCCGTCGTTGACCTCCTGCTCCAGCTTGTCGTATTCGACCTGGGCCAGCTTGATGGAGACCTCGAGATCCCGGATCTCCTGCTCCTTCTCGCTGCGCATCACGGCCAGCTCGGCGGCCGTGTAGTCGGAGCCGTATTCCTCGTAGTAGGGCTCCGGTTCGACCTCAAAGCTCTGGATCTCCTCGGACAACTCCGGCTGGTAGAACCGGAAGGTCACGTCGCCGCCGCTCCGATCCAGATGGAGACCCCAGTAGCTCTGGATGGGGGCATTCAGGGCGTCATGCTCCCGAACCAGGAACACCACATAGGACTCGTTGTAGTTGACGGCCGGTTCCTCGGGGGCATCCGGCTCATCGGGAGCGGGTTCGCCCTCCTGGGGCGCATCCGCAGACTCATCCGGTTCTTCCGGCTCTGCCGGAACCTCGGGGAACATACCGGCCAGCAGGCTCAGGCTGAAGGCGTCATCCTCGCCCCAGAGGTAATAGAACGGATCTTCCTCGGTGCCGCTGCCGGAAATCCGGAAGGGCGTAGCTTTGGAGATGTACTCCACACCCGTCGGCTCCGGGGTGATCAGCACGCTGGAATGGGGCCGCATATTGTAGAGGGTCGTCAGTTCCTTCTCGGCCGTCTCCTTCTGAAGCTGCAGCTTCTGCAGGTCAATGCCGGCCTTCTCGAGGTCAATGTCGGAGAGGGTCGTGTCGTAGGCCAGGATTGGATCGCCGGTCTTGACTTCCTGCCCCTCCTCCACGTAGATCTCCCGCACCGTCTGGGTGTCAGAGATGTAGACGTTCTGGAGCTTGTCGGTGGAGATCATGCCATAGGTCTGGGAGCTATCACCCCAGTATTCGGTCATGGCGAAGTCCTGCACCGCGTAGACGTTGACGGGTTTCTTCTGGGCGTTGCGGAAAATCACCAGGCCGCCCCAGACCGCGCCGCAGAGGACGGCAATGACCAGGACGGTGATGAATACGCGCTTGAGGGTATTATTCATTCCGGTCACCTCCTGTCAGGATGCCGTCACGGATGTAGGCAATCTTGGCCGCGTGTTCGGCAATCGACTGGTCGTGGGTAATCATGATGATGGTGGAGCCGGCCTGATGGAGCTGCTCAAACAGGTCCATGACCTGCGCGCCGGAGGTGGAGTCCAGAGCACCGGTCGGCTCGTCGGCCAGCAGCAGCTTCGGATGGCCCACGATGGCCCGGGCGATGGCGACGCGCTGGCACTGCCCGCCGGAGAGCTGCTCCGGGCGAAAGTCCATCCGGTCCTCCAATCCGACGGTCCGGAGCGCCTCTTTTGCCCGCTCCCGCCGCTCCGCCTTCTTCACGCCGCCGTAGAGCAGGGGCAGGGCCACATTGTCCAGGGCCGTCAGCTTCGGCAGAAGGTTGAAGGACTGGAACACGAAGCCGATCTCCTT
>CAMGPO010000009.1 GCA_946060825.1 uncultured Clostridia bacterium
GCAGTCTCCATTCTGCGATTCAAGCCGCTGAGTCTGCTTCAGTTCTGGGTGACGTCCGTTGACTATCTTTTGCTCGGCCGCATCATTAGACGCCTGTACGTGATCATTGCCGGCGTTTTGGGGAATGGACTCTTGGGCGTTCTGTTTTCATTATTTGGAATTTTTCTCAATTTTTTGATTCCGATCATCTTATGCCTGACCGCATTTCTCCGGTCTACTGTGCGATCGCGGCCATTCTGTCGCCCATTGTTGCGCTGGTAAAAGGCTTCCGGGTATCCCTTGAAATGAAGAACGGGGAGGTTTATACCGGCAATATGCTGTTGCTTGTTATGGATATGCTCTGCCCGTAAAAACAGGAGCGGCGTGGCAAAGGCCACGCCGCTCTTTGAAATAAGGCATACTGCGCTGCCGACGCCGCGCTTTCCGCGGCGTATGTTATTCGGCCTCCGAGGTCTGGTGTCCGCGGCGGAAGAGCAGGGAAATACACCAGAGTCCGGCGAGGCCCACGATCGCAAAGACGACGCGGCTCAGTGTTGCGGTCTGGCCTCCGAAGATCCAGGCCACCAGATCAAAGCGGAAGAACCCTACCAGGCCCCAGTTGATGGCTCCAATGATCGCCAGCAGCAGAGCAACGGTATCCATAGAAACACCTCCGATCAATTTCACAGCAATATCGTTCCTCATTTTTCAGAAAACATACAGACATTTTTCGTTTTCCGTGCTGGCACAGCGCCCCATCATCCGCCGGGGCGGAGGTTGGAAGGCGAGTTCTGCAGGCTGGCGCTCGTGTGCGCGATCGTTTCGGAGCAGAACATGGCTGCCCGCTTCGGATCGTTTAGCGCTGCAAGCGCCGCAATTTCCGATAGTTCCTGCAAGTCCCGTTCCTTTACAGCGTCTGTGAGGTAAGCGGATGCCGATAACGTTTCTTTTGCGTTCTCAATCTTTTCCGGCAAATCATCCAGGGCTCCGGTGCAGAGATCCGTGTACACGACAAGTCTGTTCCACTCGATTTCGGAACAGAAGAAAAAGTCGTGCGGCCCGTGCCCGGAGTTCCGCAAAAAGCGCACAAAGCATTCCGGGCTGCTGACAGAAGAAAAAAACGGAAAGATGCGTTGCTCCAAAAACCCGGCGACCCCGGACACCCATTGTTCGGCCGCATCGTCACGGCTGTCCAGCCGGAATGGTGGGATGCCGCAGTGCTTCATGGCGTGAATGCGGTTTCCGTATGTATAAATCTCTGCGTCACAGGGAAGCCAGAGTGGGATCACATAGGCGGTGCAGTATACCAGCCCGCCGGGACAATCGAAGGATAATCCAAAATAAAGATTGTTTTCCACGGTGTAATAGCGGTGGTTCTTCATCGAAAAACCATGCTTCTGCATCAACGGGCGGAAAGCCCGGACCAGCTGGGTGATTTTCATAAAATATGCCCTTTCCCTTTATGCTGCTGTGCCCCGCTTATCTGTCTGTGTATTTGTCTGCCGGATTCAGGGCTGAACGCAAAGCGTCCGGAAAAATAAAGTCCAACTTCCCGTAGTATTTTTTTATTGCTTCGATGTTTTTATGGGATGCAGGCAATTTGAACGTTTGCCTGACCTGCCCGGTTCCAGTGCTCCGCCCGTGATCTCCGGCAGGAACGCGGCTGCAAATAAAGTTCACAATTCTATTATACTCTGCTGCGATAATCCGGTCAAGGACGATGCAGGCGGGCCGGATAAGCGCACGGGACGCTGTTTCCTGATCCGTAGGGAGAAAGGCCCTGCCCGGAAACGGACCAGTGCGTTTTGAACGTGAAACGAAGAAAAAATGTGAGGTGGACAGAAACGAAATCTTGCTGTTTTTTGATAATTATTACAAAAATAATTCATGCAGAACTGGTAATTTAAGGCTTTTCAAACAATACAATCTGTTGTATAATCCAATTAGAATTGTTAGGATGGCCAGTGTGGCTGCCTGCACAATGGACAAAATACGGAAGAAAGGTGAAGTACTATGAATGCTTTTTTACCCGCTGATATCCTGATGCCGAAGACCGACGCCATGGAAAAATGGGCTGTCATTGCCTGCGACCAGTTTACCTCTGACCAGGCCTACTGGGACCGTGTCCGCAAGAATGCTGAGGGCGCCCCCTCCACCATCAACCTGATCCTGCCTGAGGCTGAACTGGGCACCGAGAAGGAAGCCGAGCATACTGCTGTCATCAATGCAACGATGGCTGAGTATATCAAGAACGACATCTTTAAAACCTATGAGAATAGCCTGATCTATGTCGAGCGCACTCTGGAGAACGGATCCATCCGTAAGGGCCTCATCGGTATGGTCGATCTGGACGCCTATGACTACAACCCCGGCTCCACCTCCGCCATCCGTGCCACCGAGCGCACTGTCGTCGAACGGATCCCGCCCCGTCAGCGCGTTCGCCGTAACGCTCCCATCGAGCTGCCCCACATCCTGATGCTCTGCGACGACCACGACAAGGTCCTCATCGAGCCCATCGCCGCCAAGAAGGAAGGTCTGGAGAAGATCTACGACTTCGACCTGATGGAAGATGGCGGCCACATCACCGGCTGGCTGGTCTCCGGCAAGGATGTCGAGGACTTCAACACAGCCCTGACCCAGTACAGCGCCACGGTTGGCGAGAAGTATGTCGGTCTGAAGGGCACCCCGATGGTCTTCGCCGTCGGTGACGGCAACCACTCCCTGGCCACCGCCAAGTCCTGCTACGAAGAGCTGAAGGCCCAGAACCCCGGTGCCGATCTCTCCAATCATCCTGCCCGCTACGCCCTGGTCGAGCTGGAGAACATCCACGACGAGGCCCAGGTCTTTGAGCCCATCCACCGCGTCATCACCAACACCGATCCTCAGGCTCTGCTGGCCGCCCTCAAGGCGGAGGCCTGCGCCGACGATGGTTTCCAGGTCAAGTGGTACATCGGTAAGGAGTCCGGCACCATCAGCCTCGACAAGGCCAAGAGTCAGCTGGCGGTCGGCGTTCTGCAGGGCTTCCTGGACGGCTATCTCAAGGAGCATGCCGGTGATATCGACTACATCCATGACGACGACGAGCTGATCCGTCTGGCCGATCAGGAGAACGCCATCGGCTTCCTGCTGCCCGCCATGGAAAAGAGCCAGCTCTTCCGCGGTGTCATCGCCGACGGCGTCTTGCCCAGAAAGACCTTCTCCATGGGCCACGCCAGAGAAAAACGCTACTATCTGGAAGGAAGAAAGATCAAGTGACTGCCCTCTATGCCTCCGGCTATGCCAAGCTGAACCTGTACCTGAACGTCATCGGAAAGCGGGACGACGGCTACCACAACATTGAATCCGTGATGCAGGCCGTCACTCTGCGGGACGACATGGAGATCCTGCTCGGGACGAAGGAACCGTGGCTGATCGACTCGGACCGGGACGATGTGCCCCGGAACGAGGATAACCTGTGCTGGAGAGCCGCGGAGCTGTTCTTCGGGGCCATCGGCGAAGACCCGGACGGTCTGACCGTCCACATCCTCAAGCGGATCCCCATGGGCGCCGGCCTGGCCGGAGGAAGCACCGATGCGGCTGCCCTTCTCCGGGCGCTGGATGTCTACTATGACAAGCGGCTTTCCCTCGACGCCCTCTGTCAGCTCGGCGCGAAGGTCGGCAGCGACGTGCCCTTCTGCATCCTCGGCGGCACAGCCATCACGGAGGAAAAGGGACAGCTCCTGTTTCCGATCATCCATGAGCCGCAGGCCTACTACGTGATTGTCAAACCGGAGGCATCGATCTCCACGAAGGAGATGTACGAGCAGCTTGACCGGGAGGGAATTCCGGCGGCGAATGATACCAAGCGGATCGTCAACGGCTTCCGGAACCAGAATGTTGCCCAGATCGCAAAGAATCTCTACAATGTCTTTGAGCCGCTGGCCATCCAGCGGGTGCCGGAGATCGGTAAGATCAAGCAGCAGCTCAAGCAGCACGGCGCCCTGAACGCCCAGATGACCGGCTCCGGCTCCGCCGTGTTCGGCATCTTTGACAGTTTGGAGACGGCCATGGAAGCCTGTGACACGCTCCGCGAAAAATACCCGGAGACCTTCCTGGCGACCAACGGCGATTTTGACGAAGCCTGATTAAAGTAAGAGAACACCGTCTATACTTCCGGTATAGGCGGTGTTTTTTATGAAAAAAGTTTGTACTTACACGGTGATTTTCACGGCCTGCTGGCTGCTGCTGGCGGGCACGCTCCTGCGCCAGGAAAAGCTGGCCTCCCGGCTGATCCGCATCCACATCCTGGCGAACTCCGACTCTGAGGCGGATCAGGCGGAAAAGCTGCGGGTGCGGGACGCGGTGCTGGGACAGGTCTCGTCTTTGACGGCGGACTGCAAAACGAGAGGGGAGGCGGCTGCCGTCTTGGCGAGCCACGCTGCGGAACTGGGCCAGACGGCATCGGAGGTCTCCGGAAGGAATGTGACCGTCAGCCTTGGGACGGAGTGGTATGAGACGCGGGATTATGGCGGATTTTCCCTTCCTGCCGGGGAATATCTCTCTCTGTGCATCGGTATCGGCGAGGCGGAGGGACATAACTGGTGGTGCGTGGCTTTCCCGTCGGTCTGCACGGCAGCCACAGCGGAAGAACTGGAAACAACGGCCGTCTCAGCTGGATTTGACGGCGGCGACCTCCGCATGATGACCGGCGACAGCCCGGACGTCGAAGTGCGCTACTTCCTGCTGGAGCTGATTTCCCGGCTGCGGGACGTCCTCCGGGGTTGATGAAAACGGGGAAATCCGCTATACTGGAGAAAAGAAAGGCGGGATTCCGGTGCTGGAACTGATCGTGAGCAGAGACCGAAAATCGAATACGGAGGCCGTCCTCGACCGGATTGCGGCGGCTGTCCAAAGCCGGCGGAGTGGCCAGATTCTGATCGTGCCGGAGCAGTTCTCCCACGACGCGGAACGGGCGCTCTGCGAGCGCTGCGGCGATACGGCCAGCCGGTATGCCGAGGTGCTGAGCTTCACGCGGCTGGCCGACCGGGTGTTTTCGGTACACGGCGGCGTCTGCCGGGAGACGCTGGACGACGGCGGCCGGTTTACGGCCCTGACCCTGGCACTGGAACAGGCATTGCCCCGACTCAAAGTCTATGTGGCGGCCCGGACAAAACCGGAGTTGATCGTCCGGCTGGCGGCTCAGATTGAGGAATTCAAGAACTACGGCGTGACCGGGGCAGACCTGCTGGCCGCATCCGGACGCTTTGAGGGCGCTTTCGCCCAAAAGCTTCAGGAGCTTGGGCTGATTCTCGAGAGCTACGACGCCGTCTGTGCCGTGGGCCGGGCGGATCCGGCCAGCAAACTGGAACGGCTGCGGGACATCCTGTGGGAGACTGATTACGCGGCGGACAAGACCTTCTATCTCGACGGCTTCACCGACTACACGGGATTGCAGATGGACATTTTGCGCGGTCTGCTGGAATTGGACCGGCCTGTGACGGCGACGGCGGCCTGCGACGGCGTCCGGGGCGGTGCGGCCATCTTTGACGCAGCCCGGGAGGCGGCCCGGCAGCTGCTCCGCACCGCCGGTGAGGGCGGCGCGAAGATTCACGCGCTGGCGGAGGAAACCGGCACCAACGCGGCCTTCCTCCGCGACCATCTCTTTACATATGGAACGGCGTCCTCGACGGAGACGGAGGCTGTGGCTATTGCTCACGGGGCAACGGTGGACGAGGAGTGCTCCATGGCCGCGGCGGAGCTGCGCCGCCTGATGATGGCGGGCTATCGCTGCCGGGAGATTGCCGTGGCCTGCACCGACCGGGCGCTGTATGTCCCCCTGCTGCGGCCGCTGCTGGAACAGTGGGGCATCCCGGCCTACTACACCGGCCGGGAGGACATCCTGCGGGAACCTGCCCTTCGGGCGGTGCTTTCGGCCCTGCGGAGTGCTTCCGGCGGCATGGAGGCCGAGGACGTGTTCTCCTTCCTTCGCTCGCCCCTGAGTCCGCTGGAGCGGGACGCCTGCGACCGGCTGCAGAACTATGTACTGACTTGGCACATTGTGGGAAACCTCTGGGAAAAGACCTGGACGATGCACCCCGACGGCTATGAGGGGACGATGGACGACGAGACTCGCGTCCGCCTCGCGGAGCTGAACGACTGGCGCGAGACTGCCGCAGGCCCACTGCTGCATCTGAAGCGGGGACTCGAGCAGGCGGCAAACACGGAGGGGCAGGTCTGGGCGCTCTACGATTTCCTGCAGGAGATCGGGGCGGAGCAGCGGCTGCGGGAGCTGGCCGAGGCCCGGGAGCTCTCCGACCAGCGGGCCCAGGAGCTGGGGCAGCTCTATGAGATCTGCCTCTCGGCCATGGAGCAGCTCGCTCTGGTGCTGGGAGAGACTGTCCGCGCGCCGGAGGACTTCACGACCATGCTGCGCCAGCTTCTGGCCCAGTACAGCCTCGGCACGATTCCGGCCCGGCTGGATGGCGTGACCGTCGGTGATCTGGCGTCCCTGCGGTATCAGCATAAGCGTGCGCTGCTGGTACTCGGTGCCAGTGACGGTTTGCTGCCGAAATTCTCCGCTGACGGCGGTATCCTGACCGACCAGGAGCGCTCCTGGCTCGAGGCGGAGACCGAGCTGCGGCTGGCCCCCGACCGGACGGGCCGCATGGACCGGGAGCTGGCCACGGTCTACGACGTCTTCTGCTCCGGGGCGGAGCAGCTATACCTCAGCTATACCGGCGAGACACCGTCCTATCTGGTGCGGCGGCTCCGGCTTCTCTATCCCAATGTTGCGGTGCGGCAGGCCGAAGGGCCGCTGCTGGCCTCCGACCGGGATGCCGGCAGCTGTCTGGCGGCCCTTGGGCCGGAAGATCCCTTTGGCGCGATGCTGCGCGACCTCGACCGGCCTGCTCTGGAGCAGGCAGCAACAGAAATCCGTGCCCGGGCGGACTACCGCCTTGGAACCATGTCGCCGGAGGCGGTGGAGGCTGTCTACCGGCAGGTAATTCAGCTCTCGGCCTCAAAAATCGATCTGTTCTCGGCCTGCCGCTGCGCCTACTTCCTCCAATACGGCCTCCGCGCAAAGGAGCGGAAGGAGGCCGCCGTTGACGCGCCCATTTTTGGCACCTTTGTCCACTTTGTTCTGGAGAACACGGCCCGACAGGTGCAGGAGGAGGGGGGCTTCTCCGCTGTCTCCGATGAGCGGCTTCGCGAGATCGCGGAAGCACAGATCACAGCCTTTACGGAGGAGCAGATCGGCGGACTTGAAGAAAAGGAGCCGCGCTTCCGTTATCTCTATGAGCGGAATTTGCAGGAGGTCCGGGAGGTCGTGGACGGCCTCGGCGGCGAGCTGCGGCGCTCAGAATTTGAACCCAGCGCCTATGAGCTTGACTTCATGCCTGGCGGCACCCTGCCGCCGGTGCAGGTGACAGGCAAGACGGGCAGCGCCAATGTGGTTGGCTATGTTGACCGGGTGGATCTCTACCATGCGAAGGAAGCAGACTATCTCCGCGTCGTAGACTATAAGACTGGAAAAAAGGCATTCTCCTATTCGGATATTCTGAACGGCATGGGAATGCAGATGCTCATCTATCTCTTTGCCTTACAGGAGTGCGGTGAAATCCTCTGGGGCAGGGAGGTGCGTCCGGCGGGCGTCCTCTACTTCCCGGCCCGGATGCCGGTGCTGACGGCTCCGGAACGACCCAGCGACGAGGAGGCCGAGGCGCAGCGGAAGAAGGAGAGCCGCCGTTCCGGTCTGCTGCTGGACGATGAGTGGCTGCTGCGGGCCATGGAGTCCTTTGAGGACCAGCCCGAGTATCTGCCCTGCAAGGCCGACAAGGAGGGCAAGCTCCGGGGCGATCTGGCCACTACGGAACAGCTGCGGCTGCTGCGGAACCATGTCCGCCGCACTTTGGAGCAGATCACCGACTCCATTTTGGAGGGGGACGTCCATCCAAACCCTTATTTTCAGGGCAGCGAGAAGTCGGCTTGCCGGTTCTGCGGCTTTGCGGCCATTTGTCACCTCGACAGCTGCGAGCCGGAGATCCGCCGCTTCGCGGCCAAAAAGTCCGACGAATTCTGGAAGAGACTGGAGGAAGAGGAACATGGCTGAGATCAGGCTGACCGCCGCCCAGCAGGCGGTGGTGGAAAACCGGGGCGGTACGCTGTTGGTCTCGGCGGCGGCAGGCTCCGGCAAGACCAAGGTGCTGGTGGACCGGCTGCTCGGCATGATCCTCAGCGAGACGGAACCGCGGAACATTGATGACTTCCTGATGATTACATACACCAAGGCCGCCGCGGCGGAGCTGCGGGGCAAGATTCTCGCGGCCATGCAGGAGAAACTGGCGGAGCTTCCGGAGAATCGCCATCTCCAGCGGCAGCTCACGCGCATCTATCTTGCCGATATCTCGACGGTCCACGCTTTCTGTGCCAATATTCTGCGAGAGAATGCCTACCGGATAGACATCCCAGCGGATTTCCGCGTCGGTGAGGAATTGGAGTGTACGGCTCTGCGGCAACGGGCCATGGAGCAGGCCATCGACGCGGCCTATGAGGCCGTGGAGCCGGACTTTCTGGCCTTTGCAGACACCCTCGGCAGCGGCCGGGACGACCGGAGCCTGAGCGGCATCATCGAGACGATCTACGACAAAGCCCGGAGCCACCGGGATTCCGAGGCATGGCTGCGGGCTGCCGGAGCGCGGCTGGACTGCGGCGGAGACGCCGACTTTACGGATACGCCCTGGGGCGCGGTTCTGATGGCCGAGTTGTACCAGTGTCTTGACGATTCCATCGACGAGCTGGAACGGGCCTGTGAACTGCTGACCGGGGACGAGGCCCTTGCCGTGGCCTATCTGCCGACTTTCCGGAGTTGCATCGGGCAACTCCAGGCCCTGCGGGCCTGTACCCGCTGGGACGAGGTGGCTGCCTTCGGCCTGCCGGACTTCGGGCGGCTCAAGGCTGTGCGGAAATGCGGCGACGTGGAGTCCAAGGAGACAGCTCAGCTCATCCGCAAGCTCTGCGCCGAAGAGGTCAGGAAGCGCCTGCGTTGCTTCAAGGTTTCCTCTCAGGAAGCGCTGGAAGAGGTGGCGGCCATTGCTCCGGCCATCCGTGGGGCGCTGGCTCTGGCCCGTGACTTCGGCAAACGGTATGAGCGGGAGAAGCGCCGCCGGCACATCCTCGATTTCGGAGACCTTGAGCATGAGGCCCTGCGGCTGCTCTATGGCCGTCAGGGCGACCGGCCCACGGCCGTGGCCCGGGAAATATCCCAGCGCTACTGTGAAATTCTCGTGGATGAGTATCAGGACAGCAACGAGGTGCAGGACGCCATCTTCTGCGCTGTCTCCCGGGATGAGCAGAATCTCTTCCTGGTCGGCGACGTGAAGCAGTCCATCTACCGCTTCCGTCTGGCCGACCCCGGCATCTTCCTGCAAAAATACCGGGACTTCGCCCCCTACGCCGAGGCAAAGCCCGGCGAACCCCGTAAAATCCTGCTTTCGGAGAACTTCCGTTCCCGGGGTGAAATTCTCGAAGCGGTCAACGACGTGTTTTTCCACGCCATGTCCGAGCGCACCGGCGAGCTGAACTACGGCGAAGCGGAGGCCCTGCGGGCCGGTCTGACTTTCCCGGAAAGCGCACTTTGCCCAGTGGAACTGCACTGCGTCCACCAGGACTTTGAAAGCGACGGGGACGAACAGGATCCGAAAAAGGCAGAGGTGGAAGCAGCGTTCCTGGCCTGCCGCATTTCTGAGCTGCTCCGCAGCGGCGCGCAGGTGACGGACAAGGGCGAACTGCGTCCCGTCCGGCCCGATGATATTGCCATTCTGCTGCGTTCACCCCGTTCGGCGGCGCCCAGCTACATTGCTGCGTTACAGGCGGCGGGCGTGCCCTGCTTCTGTGACACCGGCGACGACATTTTGCAGACCACGGAGCTGCAGGTGTTATCTTCGCTGCTGGAAACGGCGGAGAATCCCCATCAGGACATTCCGCTGCTGGCCGTGCTGGCCAGTCCCCTCTACGGCTTTACCGCCAGCGAACTGGCGGAGATCCGGGGACAGGAGAGCCGCAAGGATTTCTACGAGGTGCTCTGCGCTTCGGAGACGGAGAAGGCGCGCCGGTTCTGCGCTGACCTGAACCGCTTCCGCGACGTCAGCGAGACGGACGGACTGATTGCCCTCTTTGACTGCATTCTGGCGGGAACCGCTTCCCTGGCAGTGTTCGGTGCGATGTCCGGCGGGGCGGCCCGGGTGGACAACATCCAGGTGTTCCGGAATCTCGTGACATCCCATGCCCAGAACGGCGGCGATCTTGTCTCCTTTGTGCGGACGCTGCGCGATCTGCGGGAGACGGGGCTGCCCAGAAGCGGAAGCGAGGGCTGCGGGGCAGTGCTTCTGACCTCGATCCACAAATCCAAGGGCCTCGAATATCCGGTGGTCTGTCTGGCGGGCCTCTCCAAGGCCTTCAACATGGATGACCTGCGCCAGCCGGTGCTGACCCATCCGGAGCTGGGCGTGGCCTCCAACGTCACGGACCTCCGGCGGAAGATACGCTACCCCTCTGTGGCTAAGCAGGCCCTTGCCCGGAAAATGCGGCAGGAGGCCGTCTCCGAGGAGCTGCGGGTGCTCTATGTGGCCATGACCAGGGCAAAGGATTTGCTCATCATGACCTACTGCGCCGACTACCTCGAAACGAAGCTCAAAAAGCTGGTCACCCTGCGGGACTGCGCCGGCCCCGCTCAGCTTGCGGCCCAGGCGTCCTGCGAGGGCGACTGGGTGCTGGCCGAGGCCCTGGGACGCACCGAGGCGGGGGAACTGCACGCTCTTGGCGGGCGGCCCAGAGACACGGCGGTTTCGGAGCATCCCTGGGTCATTCGCCTCCACAGCGGCACAGAGGTGCTGCGACAGGCCGTCCTCCCGGTGAAACAGGAGAAAGCGGAAGCCGCAAGGCCCCTGCCCGACCGGGAAGAGCTGGATCGGGCGCTGGACTACCGCTACCCCCACGCGGCGGCGGGCCTTGTCCCCAGCAAGGTGACAGCGACCCAGCTCAAGGGCCGCCGGCTGGACGACGAGGTCTCGGAGAACGCCGTCAAGGCGGCGGTGCGGCCCATCCAGATCCGGACTCCGGCCTTTTTGCAGAAGAAGATGACGACGGCCGAGGCCGGCACTGTGGTGCACCTGGCCATGCAGTTCCTGCGCTATGAGGCCTGTACTTCGATGGAGGGCGTGCAGGCGGAGCTGGAGCGGCTGGTTCGGGAGGAATTCCTGACGCCGGAGCAGGCGCAGGCCGTGGACGCGGAAAAGATTCTGCGATTCTTCCGGTCGGAGTTGGGCCGGCGGGTGCTTTCAGCGAAAACGGTGAAGCGGGAATTCAAATTCTCTGTCCTGATGGATGCCGGGGACTATTTCCCGGAGGCGGCGGGGGAGAAGATTCTGCTGCAGGGCGTCACCGACTGCTGCCTGATCGGGGAGGACAGCGTGACGGTCATCGACTTCAAGACCGACCGGATTCCGCCCGGCGGAGAAGCCCAGCGGGCGGAGCACTACCGCGGCCAGCTTGAGGGCTATGCGGCGGCACTGTCCCGCATTCTCGAAAAGCCTGTCCGGGAGAAAATCCTC
>CAMGPO010000010.1 GCA_946060825.1 uncultured Clostridia bacterium
GCCGTTGAAAGGCTCCCAGTCTATATTGAACATTTCATTCACCTCTTTATTGCGTGGTAGAATCATCTCTTTATCTGTTAGACAAATTCCGATTTATAGTTCTGACCAGTTCCATATTATCACATTTCATGAGAAAAGAACAGCCGCCGCAGTTCAAACTGCGGTGGCCGTCAACTGTCTTATGAACACCCGCCGGATTCCGACGGGTGGCCTGATCTTTGTCTATTATAATAAGGTAGACATCAGTGGCGGGGAACCAGGATGCGGATCGCCGCGTGGTGGTTTTCGATTTCGGCGTGGCGACAGGGGCCTGCGTCCTCGCCGTCCACGGTCCAGGGCACCTCGGTGTCGAAGTCGACTTCCACGCGGCTGGCCTGGAAGGAGAGGAAACGGCTCTGGTCGGAGAAGTCCGTGCGCAGGATCTGGGCGATGGTCTCGTTGAGATCCACCAGATTTTTGATGTCCCGCACGAAGAGCACCTCGGAGAGGCCGTCATTGAGGGAGATGTCCAGGCTGCGAATGTTGTCGGCCCGGAAGCCGCCGACGGACTTGGTGCTGCACACGAGGCCCAGCAGAAAGTCATCCTCGTCCTCCACACCCTCGGCGTGAACCCGGGCGTGGATCGGCTTGATCTCGCCCAGGGACTTGACGCCGGCCAGCAGGTAGGCCAGACGGCCCAGGGCTTTCTTGGCATCCTGGGGTGTGGCGTAAGAGACTTCGGTGAAGGCGCCGAAGCCTGCCACATAGGTGTAGGGCCGGCCGTTGAGGGTTCCGATGTCGAGGGCCATCGGCTCGCCGTAGACCACGGTGCGGGCGGCCTCCAGCGTGTCCATGGAGAGATGAAGAGAGGAAGCCACGTCGTTGACGGTGCCGGCGGGGATATAGCCCAGCATCGGCGGGTGCTCGAGCTGCATCAGGCCGGCGGTGGTCTCGTTCAGGGTGCCGTCGCCGCCGGCGGTGACGATGAGGTCGTAATCCTGACCCTCGGCGGCGATGATCTTCGTGATCTCCCGGGGGCCGGAGGTGGTGTAGACGCGGACGTCAAATCCGGAGGCGCAGAAGATCTGCAGCACGGAGAGGAGATGGGTGCGGATGCCGGAGTGGCCGGCGTTAGGGTTGATGCAGAACAGCATTTTCTTCATCGGCGGATCCTCCGACGGCACTTCAGGCCACGACGTTGCAGGGATAGACGGCGGCTTTGGTCAGATCAATCTCAGCAGGATATTCGGTCTTGACGTCCTCGCAGAGTTTCTGGTAACGCACACCCTCGTAGTCGTCGCTGACGATGCTGTGCCAGTAGGACTCACCGCACTGCCCCACAAAGAAGATGATGTGATAGCCAAACTCTGTTTCGACGATGCCGGTGTCGCCGGTCTTGCGGCCCCCTTCGAAGCACCAGGCGTCAAAGGCGTCCACGGTCTGGCCCGGATAGATTTCGGCGATCAGGCCGCCGTTGGAGGCGGAACCGTCGCTGGAGTTTTCCTGGGCCAGCTCCGAGAAGGACTCCTCGGTCATCTCACCGGCCTGCCACTGGGCGTAAATCTCCTCGGCCCTGGTTTTGGCGGCGTCCTTGGCGGCCTGGACGGCCTCCTCGTAGCCCTCGTCGCCCTCGCTCAGCTCCACGGCCTCGGGCTGGATCAGGATGTGGCGGATGTTGACCATGGAGGTGTCGTCCTTTTCGAGGCCGGCGGCGTCATAATCCGCCTTGTTTTCCTCGTAGTAGCTGTTCAGCTCCTCCTCGGTGACCTCCTGGGCCTCCAGCAGAGCGTTCAGATAGGAGGCGCCCAGAATGTATTCCTCCATGAAATCCTGGTAGGACTCCAGGCCGCAGTAGGGGCCGAAGCACTCGATCAGGTATTCGTCGGCAGAGGCAAATCCATACTGGGCGGCATAACCGGCGATGTCGTCGGCCAAACCGTCCAGAGAGGCCCGCTCCTCATCTGTCAGCGTGTAGCCCTCGGCCCGGGCCTTGACGGCAGCTGCGGCACAGGTCGCATAGGTGTCAAGGGCGCTGTCCATGAAGAACTGATCCCAGGACTGATCCTCGGTATAGGCTTGGGTATCCAGACGGCTATAGGGATCCATAAGATAGGACACATAGGAACTGTACATATTGACAAAGGAGTAATACTCCCGCCAGTAGTAATAGGCAAGCTTCCGGTTGGTCAGCGTGCTGTCGCCAACAATGGCGACCACCTGGTCCAGGGTCTCCTCGTCAAAGGCATCGGCATCCTTGGTGTAGGAGACCGAAGGCACAAAGGGCGTCTCCGCCTCGGCAGGTGCTTCCTCGGCGGGCGCCTCTTCGGCGGATGCTTCCTCGCTGGTCTGGGCGGTCGGCTCCTCCACGGTGTTGTCCGGAGCGGCCTCCGGGGCCTTTTTACCCTGTACCAGCAGGACTATCAGCACGATGATGACGGCGATAGCCGCCACCAGGGCGACGATCAGACCGCTTCGGCCGTTCTTCTGGGGCGTGGAGGTTTCCGGTTCCGTCGGCACAGCTTCCGGAGCAGTTGTTTCCTCTGACGTTTCTTCTTCGGCTGCTACGACAGTCTCCGGTTCGGGCTCCTGGATGTCCGTGGCCTTGCCGCAGACGGGGCAGACGGCTTCGGCCTCGTCCATCGGCGCGCCGCAATACTTACAATTCATTGCAAAATTCTCACTTTCCTCCGGGGATTCCCGGACGTAATCGCACTCAGTTTACCACGACTTGCCCTGCTTTTCAATCGAATTTCGTGAACAGTGTGTGAATTCCGCAGCCTTCGGCAGCGTCCACGAAAATACTTCGCGATTCCCGCAGTTTCGGCTTGACATTTTCTGCCCGGACTTCTATACTAAATATAGAAGCAGTATATTGGATTACCCTACAAGATGTTGTATTTATTTGCTTTTTTGCGGTGTTTGCCGGTAGCTTGGCGTTCACCGCTTTCGTTATGTGGAAGAAGGGCGTATCATGGGCAAGGGAATCAGAAGAATTCTGGCAGCAGCTACGGTGATCCTGCTGCTGACGGCAGCAGCCTCGGCGGTCTGTACGGAGCACCGGATGGACGGCGGCACCGTCACTCTGGAACCGACCTGCGACACCATCGGGATTATCACCTATACCTGTCAGAATGAGGGCTGCGGCTACTCCTACACGGAGAAGCTGGGCAACCTGGGCCACCGGTATGTAGACGGCGTCTGCATCACCTGCGGCGCCCATGAGGACGGCACGGTTCCGGAGCAGGAGGAGACGGTGGCGGTCTTTGAGGCGGTTCCGGCGGTCAGTCCGACGGTGAACCGGGAACCGGAGTCCAGCCTGCCGTCTGTGATGCTGGCTGCTGCCCCGGAGACGGCGGATCCCGGCCGCCTGATTCCGATTTGTGTTCTGATTCTGACTCTGGCTGCCGGTACCGGCGCGGTGCTTTTGTTCCGCCGTGCTGCCCGGGCATGATTTTCCGGAGAGAACCTGCGCCGCCGAACCACGGTTCGGCGGCGCTTTTGTATTGAAAAACGGAAGAAAAGATGCTAGAATAAACCGTTAAGAGTTTACGAGATGCGGAGGATTTCGCCTTGAATCAGAAAACCACAGTCATTTCCCCGGAGGCTCTGCGGATCCAGCAGGAAAACTGCCAGAAGATCCGGGATTACTGGTCCGCCCTGGGAATCACCCCGGTGGCCTTTGTCGACACCTACGGCTGCCAGCAGAACGAGGCCGACTCGGAGCGCATCCGCGGGATGCTGGAGGAGGCCGGCTACGGCCTGACCGACACCGAGGAGGGGGCCGACGTCGTCGTTCTCAATACCTGCGCCGTTCGGGAGCACGCCGAGCAGCGAGTCTTCGGCAATGTCGGCGCCCTGGTGCACACCAAGCGCCGCCATCCGCGGCAGAAAATCTTCCTCTGCGGCTGCATGGCCGGCCAGCCGGAGGTTGTGGAGCGGCTGAAAAAGAGCTTCCCCCACGTGGACGGCGTGTTCAACACCCACCATCTCTGGGAGTTCCCCGGCCTGCTGCTCCGCTGCCTGACCACGGGCAAGCGGGTCTTTGCCGTCGGCGACGAAGCTGGCTCCATCGCCGAAGGCATCCCTGTCACCCGGCAGAACAAGCTCAAGGCCTGGGTCTCCATCATGTACGGCTGCAACAACTTCTGCTCCTACTGCATCGTGCCCTATGTCCGGGGCCGGGAGCGGAGCCGGAAGCCCGAGGACGTCATCGCCGAGTGCCGCGAGCTGATCGAGGGCGGTTACAAGGACATCACCCTTCTGGGCCAGAACGTCAACTCCTACGGCAAGGATCTGGGGATCGGCGTGGACTTTGCCGACCTGCTGGAAGAGATCGCCAAAATCCCCGGCGACTACCTGCTGCGCTTCATGACCTCCCACCCCAAGGACGCCACGGAGAAGCTCTACGCCGTCATGGCCGGGAGTCCCCATATTGCGAAGCAGCTCCACCTGCCCTTCCAGTCCGGCAACGACCGGGTGCTGAAGGCGATGAACCGCCACTATGACAGGGCCAAGTACCTCGAGCTGGTGCGGCAGGCCCGGGCGGCCATGCCCGATATCGTTCTGACCTCTGACGTCATCGTCGGCTTCCCCGGCGAGACGGCGGAAGAGTTCGAGGACACCCTCTCCCTGATCGAGGCCGTGGGCTACGACGCCCTCTTTACCTTTATTTATTCCCCCCGGCCCGGCACCCCGGCAGCAAAGCTGCCGGATCCCGTCTCCCGGCGGGAGAAGAATGCCTGGTTTGACCGCCTCTGCGAGACCCAGAACCGCATCTCCGCCGCCCGGCACCGCGCCTATGTGGGCAAGACCTACCGTGTCCTCGTGGACGGCCGGGACGGCGAACAGCTGACCGCCCGGACCGAGGGCGGCCGTCTCGTCCGCTTCTCCGGACCCGACGAGCTGATCGGCCAATTCATTCCCGTCCGCATTACAGACAGCACCACCTGGTCCCTCTGCGGCGAGCTTGTATAAAACTGGAGGTAAATCATGGCTGAATTAACTCCCATGATGCAGCAATACCTGAATACCAAGGAGCAGAACCCTGACTGCCTGCTCTTTTTCCGCCTGGGCGACTTCTACGAGATGTTCGGCGACGATGCCCGTCTTGTTTCCAAGGAGTTGGATCTGACCCTGACCTCCCGGGATCACGGCAAGGATAAGGCTGCCGAGGACCGCATCCCCATGTGCGGCGTGCCCTACCATTCCGCCGAGAGCTACATCGGCCGTCTGGTGGCCAAGGGCTACAAGGTGGCAATCTGTGAGCAGATGGAGGATCCTGCTCTGGCCAAGGGCCTGGTCAAGCGGGAGATCGTCCGCATTGTCACCCCCGGCACCGTCACCGAGAGCTCCATGCTGGAGGAGGGCCGCAACAACTACTTTGCCTGCGTCTACGGCGAGGGCGACAGCTGTGGCCTCAGCTTCTGTGACGTGTCCACCGGCGCTTTTTTTGCCACCTGCCTCACCGGCGGCGATCTCCCGGCCAAGATTCTCAGTGAGCTGGGCCGCTTCGCCCCCTCAGAGCTGCTGCGGGGCGGTACGCTGGCCGACGACAAGGCCCTGACCGAGGCCCTGAGCACCCGCCTGAACTGCTGCCAGGATACCGGCGATGGCGATCTCTTTGACGAGGCCTCTTGCCGCGATGCGGTCCATGCCCAGTTCGCAAGGGTGCCGGACAGCGTGGAGTCCATGCCTGTGGTGCTGATCGCCGCCGGCGCACTGCTGAAAAAATTGAAGGAAGTTCAGAAAAACGACCTTCGCCATATCCGCAGCCTTGAATTCTATCTGGCGGGCAAGTTCATGGAGCTGGATCTGACGGCCCGGCGCAATCTGGAGCTGACTGAGACCCTCCGCACCAAGGAGAAGAAGGGCAGCCTGCTCTGGGTACTGGACAAGACCAAAACGCCCATGGGCGGACGGATGCTCCGAAGCTGGCTCGAAAAGCCCCTGCTCAGCCCGAACGCCATCGGCCAGCGGCTCAGCGCCGTGGACGAGCTGAAGGGCGACACTGTCCGCCGGGAGGAGCTGATCGAGGCCCTGCGGGAGGTCACGGATCTCGAGCGGATCATGGCCCGCATCGTTACCGGCTCCGCCAACTGCCGCGACCTCGTGGCCTTTTCCGCCGGTGTCACCCGGCTGCCGGATCTGCGGGCGCTGCTCCAGAACTGTCAGGCCTCCATGCTGCGGGTGCTGCTGGACGACCTTGACGACCTCTCCGACCTCAAAAATCTGATCGACCGGGCCGTTGTGGACGATCCCCCCTTCACCGTCCGGGAGGGCGGCATGATCCGGGCGGGTTATTCGGAAGAGGTCGACCGCCTCAAGGACATCATGAACGGCGGCAAGGGCAGCCTCTCCGCCATCGAGGCCGCCGAGAAGGAAAAGACCGGCATCAAAAACCTGCGGGTCGGCTTCAATCGGGTCTTTGGCTACTACATCGAGGTCGCCAAGTCCCAGACTGTCCTGGTGCCCGCCGATTATATCCGGAAGCAGACCCTCGCCAACTGCGAGCGCTACATCACCCAGGAGCTGAAGGAGCTGGAATCCACGATCCTGACGGCCAAGGACCGGATTGTGGCTCTCGAATATGAGCTGTTCACGGAGCTGCGGCAGAAGCTGGCCGACCAGTCGGCCCGGGTGCTGGCCACAGCCCACGCCGTCGGCGCCCTGGACGTCCTCTGCTGCTTTGCCCACATCGCCGTCCGCAACAACTATGTCCGGCCGGAGGTGGATCTCTCCGGTGAGATCGTCATCCGCGACGGCCGCCATCCGGTGGTGGAGCGGATGCTGAAGAATACCCTCTTCGTCGCCAACGATACTGTCCTCGGTGACGGGAATCATCAGGTCTCCATCATCACCGGCCCGAACATGGCCGGCAAGTCCACCTATATGCGCCAGACGGCCCTCATCGTCCTGATGGCCCAGATCGGCTGCTTTGTCCCGGCCTCCTCCGCCCGTATCGGCGTGGTCGACCGGATTTTTACCCGCATCGGCGCCTCCGATGACCTGGCCTCCGGCCAGTCTACCTTCATGGTGGAGATGAGCGAGGTCTCCGACATTCTGCGCTACGCCACCTCCCGTTCCCTGCTGATTCTCGATGAGATCGGCCGCGGCACGTCAACTTTTGACGGCATGGCCATCGCCCGGGCAGTCCTCGAGTACGCCGCCGACCCGAAGAAGCTGGGGGCCAAGACACTCTTTGCCACCCACTACCACGAGCTGACGGTCATGGAGCAGGAGCTGCCCGGCGTCCGCAACTACAACATCGCCGTCAAGAAGCGGAAGGACGACATCATCTTCCTGCGGAAGATTGTCCCCGGTGGCACCGATGACTCCTTCGGCATCGAGGTCGCGAAGCTGGCCGGCCTGCCGGCCCCGGTGGTCAGCCGGGCCAGAGCTATCCTCAAGGCTCTGGAAGATGGCCGGAACGACCGTCCCGCCGTCCAGGCGGAGCCGGACGACCAGGTTTCCATGCTGGATCTGGGCGCCCAGGAGGTCCGCCGCCGCCTTGAGGCCGTCACCGTCGAGACCCTGACGCCCATCGAGGCCATGAACCTGCTCTATGAGCTGAAACAGCTGCTCTGACCGCTTTACGCGAAAGGAACTGCGATGCAAAAACGAAGCATTTCTGTGATAATGTCCGGACGGGAACTGATCCTGGGGCTGTGCTTTCTGCCTTTCTATCTGATCCTGCTGAGCCTCGGGCTGCAGTTCTTGCTGGGACGGGTCCTCGGCCTTGCGCTGGACACGGCCCTGCTCAACGGCTGCTACTACGGTATCTGCATCGTGGCCGTGGCGCTGATCTTCCACCGCTTTCTGCGGGAGAACCTGCGGACGCTGAAGGCCCGGTGGGGTATCGTCCTCCGGGCGGTGCCCGCCATGCTGATCGCCTACTTTGTGCTGACCATGGCGGTTGGCCTGATTATCCTCAGCATCCTGCCTGACTTTGCCAATCAGAACAACAACACCCTGCTCACCATGATGGAGGGCAGCCCTGTTCTTGTGCTGGTGCTGTCTCTGCTGTTGGCACCGGTCATTGAGGAGACACTGTTCCGCGGCCTGATCTTCGGCGGTCTGCGGCGCTATAGCCGCCTGTTGGCCTATGCCGTGACGATGCTGTTTTTCTCGGCCATTCATGTGGTGAGCTATCTCGGCGTGCTCACGCCCCTGGAGGCAGTCCTCAGCATCCTCCAGTATTTCCCCGCCACCCTCATCCTCTGTGCCGTTTACGAATACACTGACACCATTTACGCGCCCATACTGCTCCATTCTGCCGTCAATCTTGTGGCCTGTCTGGCGCTGCCCAGTCTTTCCTAGGAGGTTTTCCATGGCAAATATCACCCAGCTTTCGCCCCATGTCGCCGACTTGATCGCCGCCGGCGAGGTGGTGGAGCGTCCCGGCTCCGTCGTCAAGGAGCTGGTGGAAAACGCCATCGACGCCGGGGCGAAGCATATTACCGTGGAGATCCAGAACGGCGGCATGACCCTCATCCGCATCACCGACGACGGCTGCGGCATGGACCGCCAGGACGCTCAGACGGCCTTCCTCCGCCATGCCACCAGCAAAATCCGGAAGGAGGAGGACCTGGCCGCCATCGGCACCCTGGGGTTTCGGGGCGAGGCTCTGGCCGCCATCTCTGCTGTCTCCCGCATCCGCCTGCTGACCAGAACCGCCGACTCCGGCGAGGGCACGGCCCTGTCGCTCGAGGGCGGCGTGATCACCGCCTGCGACCCGGCGGGCTGCCCCAAGGGCACCACCATGGTGGTCCGGGACCTGTTTTTCAACACCCCGGCCCGGATGAAATTCATGAAGTCCGACGTGGCCGAGGGAGCCAACGTCTCCGGTGTCGTCCAGCGGCAGGCCATCGCCCACCCGGAGATCGCCTTCCGCTTTCTCAAGGACGGCCAGGAGCAGCTTGTCACCGCCGGCGACAGCCAGCTAATCTCTGCCGTCTACGCCGTCTTTGGCCGTCAGGCGGCCAAGGAGATGATCCCGGTGGACAGCCACTGGGAAAAGACCGCCGTTACTGGCTTCGTCTCCCTGCCGACGGCCTCCCGGGGCAACCGCAGCGGCCAGCTCTTCTATGTCAACGGCCGCCATGTCAAATCCAAGACCATGACCGCCGCCCTGGAGGAGGCCTACCGCAACCAGATTATGGTGGGCCGGTTCCCGAGCTGCGTGCTGAATATTGAGATGCCTCTGACCAGCGTGGACGTCAACGTCCACCCGGCTAAGACTGAAGTGCGATTCCTCTCGGAGAAGAGCGTCTTTGACAGCATCCACTACGGCGTCCTCGCCGCGCTGGGCAAGGCCTCCGGCAAAAAGGATGTGACCTTCCCGAAGCAGGCGGCCCCGGAGCCGCCGAAGCAGGCCGTCCCGGCGGCCAGGCCTCAGCCGAAGAAGGACTTCTTCCGCACCATGTCCGCCGCCGACTACCGGGCCGCCGCCGACGCCCTGGGCCGTCCCGCCGTGCCGTCGAAGGCCGCCGCCGAAGCCCTGCTGCCGAAGGAGCCGCCGAAGGCCCCTGCCCTCCATTCCGAGGTACGGACGCCGGAGGCGAAGCCCCAGCCAAAACCTCTGCCGGTCTATGCCCCGGCCCGGGCCGCCATTCCGGATCCGCCGAAGGACCCGGAACCGGAGGCCCAGGCGGCTCTGCCCCTGCGGGAAGCCCCGGAGTATCGGGTCGTGGGCGAGGTGCTGGACTCCTACATCGTCGTGGAGGAACCGGGAGCTGTGCTGTTCATCGACAAGCACGCCGCCCATGAGCGGATCCTTTTTGAAAAGCTGAAAAAGCAGGAGACCCGGGCCATGGCTCAGATGCTCCTGACGCCCATCCCCGCCGGACTTTCCCGGGAGGACGCCGCCGTGCTGCTGGAGCACGCCGCCCTGCTGCAGGAGTGCGGCTATGAATTGGAGGACTTCGGCGACCACACGGTGCTGATCCGGGCCATCCCCGACGACATCGACGAGGCCGACGCCGAATCCACCCTGGCCGCCATGGCCGCCGACCTCCAAAACGGCCGCCGGGCCGACCCCGACGGTCTGCGGGACAGCCTGCTCCACACCATCGCCTGCAAGGCCGCCATCAAGGCCGGCTGGCACACGGAGCCTGCCGAGCGGGCCGCCCTCGTCCGGGAGGTTATGACCCGGGACGATCTCAAATACTGCCCCCATGGCCGCCCGATCTGCATCCGCATGACAGAGAGCGCCCTGCGGCGGCAATTCAAGAGGAGTTAACGTGAATCCCATCATCTGTGTCGTCGGACCGACGGCGTCCGGAAAAACAAAACTGTCCGTGGCCCTCTGTCAGCGGCTGAACGGCGAGGTGCTGTCCTGCGACTCCATGCAGATCTACCGCGGCATGGACGTGGGCACCGCCAAGCCCACGGCAGAGGAGATGGAGGGTGTGCCCCACCATATGATCGGCTGCATTGACCCGGCAGAGGATTTCTCCGTGGGCCGCTATGTGTCTATGGCGGACCCGATTCTGCAGGACATTCTGAGCAGGGAAAAAACGGCCGTCATCACCGGCGGCACCGGCCTCTATGTGGACGCCCTGATCGCCGGACGGAGCTTTGCGCCCTTTCCCTCCACCGGAAAGCGGGAGGAACTGCAGGCCCTTCGGGACCGGGAGGGCATCGGAGCGATCATCAAGCTGCTCCAAAAGGTCGATCCGGAGAGCGCGGCCCGGCTCCATCCCGCTGACGAGCGGCGGATTCTGCGGGCCGCCGAGGTCTACCTCGAGACGGGCAAGACCATCACCCAGCACAACCTGGAGACCCAACAGCAGCCGCCCAAATACCAGCCCCTCTGGCTCGGCCTGAACTTCAAAGACCGCCAGGATCTCTATGACCGCATCGACCGCCGGGTGCTCCAGATGGTGGAGGACGGCCTCTTTGACGAGGTTGAGCGGCTGCGGGATACCCGACCGGGCGCCACGGCCCTCCAGGCCATCGGCTACAAGGAGCCGCTGCAGGCCCTTCGGGGCGAAATCACCCGGGAGGAGGCCGTCGCGAAGATCCAGCAGGAGTCCCGCCGCTATGCCAAGCGGCAGCTCACCTGGTTCCGGAAAAATCCGGACATTCACTGGCTGCTTTTGGACCGGGAGCCGGATTTTTCCGCCGTTGTCGAAGAAGCCTGCCGTCTTGTGGCGGGGTCCTGACGG
>CAMGPO010000011.1 GCA_946060825.1 uncultured Clostridia bacterium
AGCGAGGACTTCGACATGGTTGCCATGGAGACGGTCACGAACCAGTATCTGGGCGGCGACACCTCCTTGGCCTGTTCTGCCGAAACCCAGACGGAGATCGACCGGCAGGTCGTGGAGCTCGTGAAAAAGCAGCATGAGAAGGCGGCTGCTATTTTGGCGGAAAACCGGGAAAAGCTGGAAGAATTGTCGAACTACCTCTACGAAAAAGAGACGATCACCGGTGAGGAGTTCATGGAAATCCTGAATCGCTGACAAAAAAGCAGGAAGACGATGCCGTCTTCCTGCTTTTGCAATGCAAACCGCATTTTTTGCATGATTGATGACAGCATTTGCACTTAACACAGGAAATGATGCCTGATACAATAAACCCATCTGCTTACAATTCCGTAAAGCGCCGGATTGTACCTCTGGCAGATGCCTGGAAGGAGAGAACTATGAAAAAAACGGAAAACGCTGTAAAAGCAAAGAAAAAGATCAATATGCCGGATACCTGGCTGATCGTGTTCATCATCATTGTGGTGATGGCCCTTCTGTCCTGGGTGATCCCCTCCGGCTCCTTTGACTACGAAACCATCGACGTCAACGGCACCTCCCGCAATGTCGCCATCGCCGGCACCTACCATCAGATCGACAAGTCTGAGGTCACGCCCACCGGATTCCTCGGCATCTTCGCCGCTCTCTATCAGGGCTGCGTCAGCGCCGCGGACATCATCTTTGTCATCCTGACCTGCGCGGCCACCTTCGGCGTCATGGTCAAGACCGGCGCGTTCCATGCCGGCATCGGCAAGGTCATGCAGAAGGTCGGCAACCGCGACCTGATCCTGATCCCGGTTCTGATGCTTATCTTTGGCCTCGGCGGCTCTGTGTTTGGTATGCTGAGCGAGTTCTACGGCTTCTATCCCCTGATCGTCGGCCTGATGATCGCCCTGGGCTATGATGCCATGACCGGCTTTGCCGTCCTTGCTCTCGGCGAGTACATCGGCTTCATGGCTGCTACCCTGAACCCTTACACCGTGGCAATCGCCCAGTCTATTTCCGGCGTACCGCTCTATTCCGGCCTGACCTTCCACGTCATCTGCTTCGTGGTTCTGATGACGATCTCCGCCGCCTATGTCATCCGCTACGGCCTCCGCGTCCGGAAACAGCCGGAGCTGTCCGTGGTCTACGGCGATTCCTGCACCCATTCCTTTGACCGCAGCCAGCTCGACCAGTACACCTTCAACTGGCGGCATGGCCTGATCCTGATCGACGTCCTCGTCACGCTGGTCGTCCTGATGGTCGGCCTTATCAAGCTGGGCTGGGGCTACAAGGAGCTGTGCGGCCTGTTCATCATCATGTCCGCCGTCGCCGCTCTGATTGCCGGCTGGACGCCCAACAAGTACTGCGCGGAGCTGCTGGTCGGCGCCAAGGGCGTTCTCTGGGGCTGTATCCTGACCGGCCTTGCCAAGGGCATCGTCGTCATCATGGACAGCGCCAAGATCATGGACACCATCATCTACGCTCTGAGCAACCTGCTGCAGAACGCTCCCTCGGCCATCTCTGCCCAGCTCATGCTGATCGTGCAGACGATCATCAACTTCTTCATCCCCTCCGGCTCCGGTCAGGCTGCCGTCACCATGCCCATCATGGCCCCGCTGGCCGACGCCCTCGGCGTCAGCCGGCAGGTCGCCTGCCTGGCCTACCAGTTCGGCGACGGTCTGTCCAACCTGCTGTGGCCCACCGCCGGTATCGTGATCATCTGCGGCCTGGGCGACGTCCGCTATGACCGCTGGCTCAAGTGGTTCGGCAAGCTCTTCCTGATCCTTCTGGTGGCTCAGATGATCCTGATTGAGATTGCCGTCCTGACGGGCTTCTGATGGAGCGCGCCATGGAAACGATCCGCGAACGGATGGCGCGACTGCAGATCGGCGAAAAGGCCATTGCCCTGCGGCAGCACCTCCACAGCCATCCTGAGTTGTCCGAGCATGAGTATGAGACGATGAAGCTCCTCTGTGCCATGCTGGATGAGCAGGGAATTCCCTATGAAAAGAATGTGGCCGACACCGGCGTCGTTGGCCTAATCCGCGGCGGCTTTGACGGACCCACCATCGGTCTCCGGGCTGACATCGACGCCCTGCCGATTCAGGAGGACAATCCCGAGCTGGCATGCCGCCCCCAAACCCCCGGCGTCATGCACGCCTGCGGCCACGACGCCCACACCGCCGTCCTCATGGGCACAGCCCTGCTGCTGAACAGCATGAAGGACGAGCTCCATGGCAATGTGAAGCTGATCTTCCAGCCGGCCGAGGAGTCCATCGGCGGCGCCGAGCGGATGATTGCCGCCGGCTGCCTCGAGAATCCCCATGTGGACTATATGCTGGGCCTCCACACGGCCCCCGACCTCCCGGTGGGACAGATTGCCGTCAAGTACGGTAAGATGTACGCCGCCTCCGATATGCTGACCCTGAAGGTCTACGGCACCTCCTGTCACGGCGCGCACCCGGATCAGGGCGTGGACGCGATTCTGATCGCGGCCCAGATTCTGACGGCGGTGCAGTCGGTGGTCAGCCGGAACGTGGCCGCCACCGATTCGGCGGTCTGCACCTTCGGCACCATTCGCGGCGGCAACGTCCGCAATCAGGTGGCTGACTATGTGGAGCTGACCGGTATCATCCGCACCCTCGACCCGGATACCCGGCTCTTTGCCCGGGAACGCGTACGGACAATCTGCGAACAGACGGCCGCCATGCTGGGCGGACGGGCGGAGCTGATCGTTCAGCCCAGCTATTCGCCCCTCATCAACAGCGACGATATGGTGGACCTCGTGAAGGAGACCGCCTCCGGCATCCTCGGCGCGGACAATGTCAAGGAGCTGAACGTCCCCTCCCTTGGCGTGGAGGACTTCGCTTACTTCGCCGCGGCCCGTCCCGCCTGCTTCTTCCATCTGGGCTGCGCGGTGGAGGATCCCAAGCGCTGTGTGGCCCACAGTTGCTACTTCGCCCTGGACGAGCGCTGCATCCCGGTTGGCATTGAGCTGCAGGTAGCCAACGTCCTGCGGCTGATGAATCAGAAATAAGAAAAACCGGAACGTGGAAACACGTTCCGGTTTTTTCCGTGGTCACAGGAAGAAGCGACGTTCGAGGTATCCCCGCAGGGGACGAATCATGCCGGCCAGCAGCAGGAAGATGCCCAGGGCAGCACAGGGACTGACCACGTAGAGGGACCAGGTGAACATTCGGGAGCCAAAGGTGATGTGCTGGAAGAACTCGACCAGAATGGAGAGTCCTCCTGCGGCGATGATCCAGCCGCCGATGATGAAAAGACGGCCGCCCTGGACGTACTTGAGCAGAACCACCAGGGTGGTCAGCAGCAGGCAGCTCATGCAAACTACCGGAAAAGCGAAGGAGAGGAACCAGTGGCCGCTGGTCTTGAGGCAGACATAGAGCAGGTATCCGCCGACGGCAGCGTGATCGATAGGCAGGAAGATGATGGGGTTTGGGCTGCGGAACCAGAGGGGCAGCAGGAACAGTACATAGCCAAGGGCGATGGCGAGGGTGGCGTAACCGGCCCAGCCGACGCTGCCGTAGAGCCGCAGGCAGATACGCAGGAGGATGAAGGAGGCCAGCAGGGACAGAGCAGTCAGGAAGGAGACAACGGCCAGCCGCTCATTCCGCTGCTTTTGAGGATAGATGCCGGAGAAGGAGCGAGTGGGATCCACCGCTTCCTCCGGCCGCCAGACCGGCGTGCCGCAGAGGGGGCAGCGTTCGAGGCTGTCGTCCAGCTTGACGCCGCATTTGACACAGTACATAGGGGATTCACCTCTCATTGCTTTCGATGGTGACCGGGATGCCCAGCTCCACCAGACGGGCGAAAAATTGCCGTTCCAGCTCCGATTCCCGGATATTGCGGATCATGTTGATGCAGGTGATGCCGCCGCAGGACGCCACGGAGCAGTTGTTGGGATAGGTTTTCTGGACGCCAATGATGAAGTCCAGCCGTTCCACATAGGGCTGCATGGCCGACGGTAGGGCGATATTGCCCAGGTTGGAGATGTTGAGACAGCCCTTTCGTTCGCCGATGTCGGCGTAGACCATCCGCATGGCGATGTTTTTGATGAAGAGGGGGGCCAGCTTCAAGGGCGTAAGCTGCTGGGGCTGAACATTTGCGGCAATGCGGGCGGCCATCTGCTTCGGGGTGGCTTCCAGGGCGAGCTGCCGGGTGAAAATGCCGCACAGCTCCCGCAGGGTGTAGTGGCCCAGCATGGGATCGACGCCTGGGTTGAGAGTCAGGGCGAAGTTGCGCAGGGTAGAGCTGCCGTAGAGTCGCCGGAGATTTACGGGGATCGTGATCTTCACCGGCTTGAGGCGGCCAAGATAGCGCCGCTGATTCTGAATGCTTAGGATGGATTTGGTCATCACCGCTGCCAAAAAGGCGGTCACGGTGGCGTTATAGCGGTGGGCGGCGTCCATCAGAGCCTTCGTCTCCACAATACCCGTGGTCAGATGCAGGAATCCGTCCGGCTCCCGGGTGCCCCGCAGGCGGTAGGAGTTTGGCTCCTTGCGGCTCATGGCCACCTTGCCGCTATATTTGAGAAAGCTGTCCTCCAGCTCCTCGGGACGGGGCTCCTCCGTCCAGTCGAGAACGCCCTCCTCCGCAGGAATCTCCACGCCGTATCGGAGCATCAGGTAGCGGGCGGCGAGGGTCTTGAGGTAGACGATGCCGCCGCTGCCGTCAGTCAGGGAGTGGAAGAACTCGGCGGCGATTCGATTCTGGTGGTAAAAGACCCGAAGACAGCAGGTGCGCAGCTCTTTTGCGCCCATGTGGGTCAGGGGATAGGCGTAATCCGGCCGGACAGCCGGCGGCTGGGTGACCTCCTCGAGGTAGTACCAGAAGGCGCCGGTTCGCAGCCGCACATAGAGGGAGGGAAACCGGGGCATCAGATCTACCACGGCCTGCTGCAGCAGGACCGGATCGATCTTCTCCCGCAGGGTGATGGAGACGCGGAAAGCATTCGTCCAGTTCTGACGGCGGACAGCAGGGAAAATGAGGGCGGCATTGTCCAGCCGCGTCCAGTAGCGGCTCATGCGATCACCCTCCGGACAAAATCGCAGATGGCGTCCATATCCATGCGCCGCTCTTTGAGGCCGTAGAGGATGTAGCCGTGCCACATCTCCGGGGCGACCGTCAGGGTGGAGCGGCATCCCGCCCGTTCCAGTGCTTCATGGAGCAAAACCGCATCGCTCAGCATGATCTCGTCGCCGCCGACGAAGATCAGGCTCTCCGGCAGTCCGGACAGATCGCCGAAGAGAGGTGAGACCAGAGGGTTTCGAAGATCACCGCTGTAACAGGCTGCATAGCGCCGCAGCCGCGCCAGCGTCATGGAGGGGTCAACGTCCTCGTTTTCGGCATAGGACGGTCCGGAGGCCGTCAGATCGCTCCAGGGGGAGATCGGGATCAGCCCGGCGGGCTGGGGCAGACCCAGGGCCTTTGCCTGCATACAGAGGGCCAGCAGCAGGCCGCCGCCGGCGGATTCTCCGGCAAGGACGATTTTCTCTGCCGGACAGGTTTTCAGAAGATAGCGGTAAGCGCTCACGGCGTCCTCGAGGGCGGCGGGAAAGGGATGCTCCGGGGCGAGGCGGTAAGCCGGGCAAAAAACCGGCAGTCTGGTCTCCCGGCAGAGGACGGAGCCGAAGCCCTTTGCATAACGCAGGTCGCCGCAGACGTAGCCGCCGCCATGGAGATAGAGCAGTGCGCCGTCTTCTTTCAGTTCAGTGGGGCGGGCCATGGCGGCACGGAACCCGGGGAATTCGACCTCTTCGAAGCGGACGCTGCCGTGCTGGCCCCATTGGAGCAGGGCGCCGACCAGCTCCTGCTCCCGGCGCTCCAGACTGATGGGTTCCTCTCCGGCCAGACTCTGAAGCCGGCGGAGGTGGGTTCGGAAAAATGTGACGGACATGGGGCGCCTCCTTTCGGTGTTTGGTATATTATACACGATTTCCCCGGGCGGTCAATCACAAAGCCCGAAAAAGAGACCCTGCGCCCCGATTCGGAGAGGCGCAGGGTTTGTTCTACGGTTCAGATATCGATACGTCGGGTGCGGGCGAGACCGTCGGGGCCGCGCTCCACCCGCAGGACGAAGCCGAAGCGGTCGACGTCGGTGCAGAGGTCAAAGTCCCGGCTGGGACAGTCGGCCTGCTGCTCCGGAAGGAAGAAGCGGGCGCCGGAGGTGAAGCGCAGGGCGGCGGCCCGTTCCCGGACGGGCAGGGGCGTACCGTCCAGCAGGCTTCGGATGTATTCGGCGCAGAGCAGATCCTCCGGGGCGATCTCTTTCATCTCGATGCCCATGCAGACCAGAGAGACGGTCTCCGGGTTCCGGGCGCGGATGTAGCGGGCGATGGCAGCGGCATTAACGAGGCTGCCGGTCAGCAGCTCCGAAGCACCCGTTGCATTTTCCATGCCCTGGGTGCCGGCGCTGGTGGTGTGGACGATAGTTTTGCCCCGCAGGTCCAGTCCCTCCGCCTGGGTGGGGGAGTTGCCGAGATCAAAGCCCGGCAGTCTGAAGCCGTGGCGCTCTCCTGCGAGAATCCAGCCCGGATGGGCCGCTTTGAGGGCGCGGGCCACCTCACTGTCCGCCACCGGGAGGATTTCCCGGGCGCCGGCGGCGGTGAGGTAACATTCCAAAGAGAAGGCCCGGAATACGTCGATAACGACGGTCAGCCCCCGGGCTGCCCGGGCGCCTTCCAGTAGATGCAGAATTCGGATAACCATGAGATTACTCCAGGGTGATGCCGTAGATGTAGTTGGTTCTGGTGCCGATGACAATGTGGTTGCCATAGGCGGCCACGGTGGACTCCATATGTGCGCCCATGTCCATGGTGTCCAGAATCTCGCCGGTTGCGCCGTCCATCAGGCAGAGGGTGCCATAGAGGGTGCCAAAGAGCAGATAACCGTCACCATTCTGGTCATAGACGATGGTGGGGGAGCCCCAGGTGTAGCTGGCCAGCTCCTTCTCCCACACGGCCTCGCCGGTCTCCTTGTCGAGGGCTGCCAGGATGCCGCCCTCGGGCTGGCCGGATCGGGCCACGGGCACAAAGACCAGATTCGAGAGGTTCTTTTTGCCGAGGCCGATGGTGCCCTGAACGCCGCCGGAGACGCCGCTCTCGGAGTAGCAGGTGTAGTCCACACGCCAGACGATCTCGCCGGTTTCGGCGTCGATCTTATAGATGGGAACCTCGGCAGTACCGCTGCTACGCCAGCCCAGATGGAAGGAGGGACTGATGTACACGTAGGGGTGGCCGTCCTCCAGCTCCAACACCGGGGAGGCGTTGGTGTCGTCGAGGATGTCCTGCACCCAGTCCAGCTCCAGCGTTTCGAGGTCGAGGCACATGAGGTAGCCGCCGTTGTCGGCCACGATCAGGTGGCTCTGCCAGATGACACAGCTGTCCTCCATGCCAAGCCAGTAGGAGGTGGTGGAGGAGCGGAGGCCCTGATAGCGCCAGCGGACGATCTCCGGATCCATGGAGATGGTTCCAGCGGTTTCGTCGTAGTCGGTGTGGAGCTTGACCAGGTAGAGCACGCCGTTTTCTCCGGGGTAGATGAGCTGGTCGGTCTCGGCGTCCACCAGAGGCGAGCTGTCAAAGCAGGACCAGTCCCGGAGAGCAAAGCTGTCACCGTTTCCGAAGGTGAAGAGGACGCTGTAGTCGATGAGGCTGATGGCGAAGGCCCGTGCCGCGCCCTCATAGCTGGCATAGCCGGCTCCCACGTAGAGAACCGGATAGCCCCGGGGATCGATCGAGCCGGAGCCCTTGAAGGTGAAGCCCATGTTGAGCGGCTCCCGGGTCTCGCGGCCGGTTTCCAGCTCCATGAAGTAGATGTGGCCGTCCATGGTGGCGTAGATGACTTCGATCAGCTCGTCAGCCTCCTTGGCCCAGTCGTAGAGATTCATGATCTGCCGCGTCTCCTTGGGCCAGTTGACGATCAGGGGCTGGCCGGTCCAGCCGCAGCCGGTCCAGACGTTGCCGTCGGGGGCCGCCAGCGTGGAGACGCTGTGGGTCCAGTGTTCGCCGAACGTTTTGGTCGAGAGATTGGCCGTGCCGACGGCGGAGCCGGAGCGGAAGTTGTCGCCCCGGAAGGTGAAGAGGCCGTCCAGGCCGGCATACTTGCTGCCCACGTCAAAGTAGATCGGATCTTCGGCCCGGTAATCGGTGACGATCTGACCGTCCACCAAAATCTCGGTGGAGAGCATATGGGCGGAGGGTTCCGTACCCTCGACCGCGCCGGGGTTGAAGTCCTCGTAGACAATTTCTTCTTCCTCTGTCGGAGCTTCCGGCTCTTCCTCCTGCGGAATCACCGGTTCCTCCTCCCAGACGGGCTCGACCGAGCCGAACTCGGGCGTGCTGACCGCCGGTTTCTCCGTTTCGGAGGGCGTCTGGAGGCTGGGGTTGTCTTCCTCTGATTTGCCGGCTTTGCCGGTGTCGAGCAGCAGCAGTACCACGACGAAAAGTATGACGACGGCGCCTGCGGCAGCGGCCAGAAGCAGCTTGCTTCGCCGGCTGTAGCCGGCGGCACGTTTTCCTTTGTATGCAGTTCCCATGCTGTGAATCCTGTCTCTCTCTCAGAATGACTGCTCAGTAGGAGAGCAGCGGGGCGGAGCCGTCGTCCTCCGATTTCTCGATGGCGCGGATCTCCACGTCGTAGCTGTAGCGGTCGTTGACATGGACCGTGACCCGGTCGCCGGCCCGGCGGCCGAGGATGGCGGAGCCGAGGGGTGATTCCTTGCTGATGAAGCCGGAGCTGGGGTCGGTGCGGACCGTGGTGCAGACCTGCACCACCATCGTCTCGTCGTCCTCCTCCAGATACAGCGTCACCTTATCAAAGAGGCCGACCTCTCCGGCCACGGAGTGGTCCTCAATGATGCGGGCCGTCTTGATCATGTTGGTCAGGTAGCGGATGCGGCTCTCGTTGCGGTTCTTGGCCTGCTTGGCGGCCTTGTATTCGTAGTTCTCGCTGAGATCGCCGAAGGCGCGGGTGCGCTTGACCTCCTCGATCAGCTCCGGCCGCAGGCGGATGATCCGGTCGTCCAGTTCAGCCTGCATTTTGTCGATATCGGTTTGCGTCAGTTCGTTGTTCATGGTTTCTCCTTCTTGACAGAAGCGGGGCCGCAGGAGCCTCCTGCGGCCTGCGTTACTCTGTGTCTACGGAAATATTTTCCGCGCCGTGGGCCTCGAATTCCTCGATATAGTCCTCCATACGGGAGACGAGTTCGTCGTAATTATCCTTGGAGATGGGGGCGTATTCCATATCCCGGCGGGCCAGCTCCTCAGCCAGAATGTCGAAAAAGACGGTGTCCTCGTAGTCGGCGATGGCCTCATGGATGCCGCCGTCGGCAAAGGCCTGGGAGGGCACCCAGGTGCCGTTCCACGGCTCGACCAGGGCGTCCATCGGCGTCCCGCGGCAGAGGCCGAAAAGCTTGCTCTCCAGGTCGTCGTAGTCGGCGATGCGGTCATCACCGCGGGCGGAGTTGAGGATCCAGTTTCCGATGTAGACCAGATCCAGAAGCCGGCGAAACTCTTTCTTTGTCAAATCAATCTGCATGTTCACGGGCCTCCTTTCTATCGCTTCATTATATACCATCCAAACTGGAATTTCTACCACCGGCAGAATTTTTCTTCCCCCTTGTTTTCTTCGCATTTTTCGCATATCATAGAGAAAACAAAAGCGGAAACGGAGGGACTGCCATGGAAAAGAAAGCGATGATTACGATCCGGGGGACCCAGAAGGCTCAGAATGAGGAGCCCCAGACCGTGGAATTCATCACCGGCGGCAAGCTGCAGCGCTTTGGGCGGAAGCTGCGGGTGTCCTACGAGGAGAGCGACCTCATCGGTATGGAGGGCGTGACCTCGGCCTTCGAGGTCGACGGCGACCGGGTGGCCCTGGAGCGGACCGGGAAGCTCCAGTCCCGGATGGAATTTGTGGAGGGGCAAAAGACCGAGTCCCTTTATTCCATGGACTTCGGCGCGATGCTGCTGGGCGTGACGGCCCGGCGGGTCGAGAGCCATATGACGGACGAGGGCGGCTCCATTCACCTCGAGTATGGCGTGGAGCTGGAGCGGAATTTCCTGGGCCTGAATACCTACGACATCCAGGTCAAAACCGTGGAGGAGCGCACCTGAGATGCAGAGAGAAACCAAGCGGAGAATGGGCTATTTCATCACATATTTCGTTGCAGCCGTCATTTTGTTTCTGATGTACGCCACGGCACGGACGTCTGTGGGCCTGCTGGGCGGCATCATCTGCGTTTTTGCCGGTATCAAGAACCTGCTGGAATTCCTGCACCTCCGGAAGCGGGAGCGGGATGGAGATTGAACCCCAAAAAAACAGACGGAAAACGGATCCGTTTGGATCTGTTTCCCGTCTGTTTTTTTACATTTTTTCGGGAGCGGAGAAGCCCAGAAGGCCGATGCAGGTTTCGAGCACCCGTTTGGCCAGGGAGATCAGGGCGATGTAGCCCGCCTGTCTGGCCGCGTCCTCCTCGGTGAGGATCCGCGTCTCATGGTAGAAGCGGTTGACCGCTCCGGCCAACTCGTAGATGTAGGCGCAGATCACGTTGGGCGCGGAATCCCGGTAGGCGACCTGCAGGTTGTCGGCGAACCGGGAGATGGACAGCATCAGATCCTTCTCCGGAGCTGTCTCCGGCGGCAGGATCGCCGTGGCTTCTTTGCCGTAGCGGGAGAGGATGGACTTCACGCGGACGATGGTGTAGAGGATATAGGGGCCGGTGTTGCCCTCGAAGGCGGAGAAGCGGTCGATGTCAAAGACGTAGTCCTTGGAGGCCTGGTTGGAGAGGTCGCCGTACTTGAGGGCCGCCATGGCGATCTTCCCAGCGGTGTCGTCCACGGCGTCGCCGGAGACGATCTGGTTTTCCCGCACCTTCTCGGTGACAAAGTCGGTGATCTCGGCGATCAGCCGTTCCAGCCGCATGACGCCGCCCTCCCGGGTTTTGAAGGGCTTGCCGTCCTTGCCGTTCATGGTGCCGAAGCCGATGTGCTGCAGCT
>CAMGPO010000012.1 GCA_946060825.1 uncultured Clostridia bacterium
CAAATATTGATACTATACTATCGATAGAGATAAATCAATAAAAATTTATCGCTTTTCAATGTTGAAAAAATGATTTGTGTTTGGAAGGAGTTTCACATGGGTACGAAAATTACTGTGATCGGCGCGGGCAGTGTTGGCGCTGCCATTACCAACGACATTATGGTGCAGGGCTTTGCCAGCGAAATTCTCCTGATCGACATCAACAAGACCAAGGCTTTCGGCGAGGCGCTGGACGTCTACCAGGCTGCCCCCTTCTGCTCTCCGGCCATTGTCCGCTCCGGTGACTATCCGGATGCCGCGGGCTCCAACATCGTGATCATCACTTCCGGCCTGCCCAGAAAGCCAGGCCAGACCCGGCTGGAGCTGGCTCAGACCAACGTCAATATCATCAAGAGCATCACGCCTCAGATCGTCAAGTATGCCCCGGACGCCATCTATATCATCGTCTCCAACCCGGTCGACATTCTGACCTATGTGTTCCATAAGATCTCCGGCGTTCCGGAGAACCATATCATCGGTTCCGGTACGGTTTTGGACACCAGTCGTCTCCAGGCTGCCCTGGCCAAACGGTTCCATATCAGCCCCAAGAATGTCCACGCCCACGTCTATGGCGAACACGGCGACAGCTCCTTCGTGCCCTGGTCCCTGGCGACCATCGCCAACAACCGTCTGGCCCTCTATAAGGACCGCGCCCCTGACGGTGATACCATCCACTGGGAAGAAAAGGACTACGCCGAGATCGAAGAGTTTGTCAAGACCTCCGGCGCTCAGGTCATCAAAGCCAAGGGCGCGACTTTCTATGCCGTCGCCGTTTCGGTCTGCCACATCTGCAAGTGCATCCTTGCGGGCGCCGGCACGGCTCTGACCGTCTCCACCATGATGCACGGCGAGTACGGCGTCGATGATGTCTGCCTCTCCACCCTGGCTCTGGTTGGCAAGGACGGCGTCCGCGGCAAGATCACCAACCCGCTGACGGAGGAGGAGATCGCGAAGATCCAGTTCAGCGCCCAGCGGCTGAAAGAAGTCATCGCCGGTCTCGAAATCTGATCTCATTTAGAAAACTTCAGCCGCACCGCTCCGGCGGTGCGGCTTTCTGTATCCCGGAGTCTGACGCTTGACAATTTGACGTGGAACCGTAAAATAGAAGATGAAAAAATCTTGTACTTTGGAGGAACTGTCATGCGAGGAATTCCATCCTTTGTCACGGATGTTCGGAAAAAAGTTTTTACTGAGGTTGCCCGAATGGCCTATGACGGCGATTATGGCCGTATGGAAGAACTGCCCTATATCATTGTCCCCGGCGAGATGGCCGCCCATCGGGAATCCATCTTCCTGGAACGCGCCATCGCCGGCGAGCGCGTCCGCCTGGCTATGGGTCTGCCGCTGCGTCCGGTTCAGGAGCATACGCTGCTCTCTGACGGCGTCAATGAGAGTGCTGTGGCGGAGAAATACTATGATCCTCCGCTGGTCAATATCATCAACTTCGCCTGTAATGCCTGCCCGACCAAGCAATACCGGGTTACCGAGTTCTGTCAGGGCTGCCTGAGTCAGAGCTGCCACCAGGTCTGTGCCAAGGACGCCATCAAGTTTGTCCATGGCAAGTCTACCATCGATCAGGAGAAGTGCATCAAGTGCGGCCGCTGCGCCGACGCCTGCCCCTATCACGCGATTATCAAGCTGGAGCGGCCCTGCGTCGAGGCCTGCGGCATGGATGCCATTGGATCCGACGAATATGGCCGCGCCAAGATTAACCATGACCGCTGTGTCTCCTGCGGCCAGTGCCTCGTCTCCTGTCCCTTTGGCGCCATTGTGGACAAGGGCCAGATCTTCCAGCTGATCCATTCGATCAAGCGGGGCGATCAGGTCATCGCCATTCTGGCTCCGGCTTTCGTGAGCCAGTTCGGTCCGCTGCTGACGCCGGAGAAGATGACGGCGGCGATGAAGCTGCTGGGCTTTGACTCCGTTGTGGAGGTAGCCGTGGGCGCCGATCTCTGTACCCTGGACGAGGCGAAGGACTTCCTGGAAAAGGTGCCGGAGCAGCAGCCCTATATGGGCACCTCCTGCTGTCCCGCCTGGATCTCCATGGTAGACGTCTGCTTCCCGGATCAAAAGGAGAACATCTCCATGACCCTGACGCCCATGGTGCTGACGGCCCGCATGGTCAAAAAGCAGCACCCCGGCTGCAAGGTGGCCTTCATCGGCCCCTGCGCCGCCAAAAAGCTGGAGGCCAGCCGGGAGCACATCCGCAGCGATGTGGATTTTGTTCTGACCTTTGAGGAGCTGCAGGGTATGTTCGAGGCAAAGAACGTCTGGTACGCCGATGTGGTGGGCAATGATCCTCTGGATCAGGGCTCGGCCGACGGCCGTGGCTTCGCTGTCAGCGGCGGCGTGGCCAGGGCGGTGCAGAACGTCATCTCCCGCATGGAGCCGGACCGCGAGGTCAAGGTCATGCAGGCTGAGGGACTTCGGGAGTGCCGAAAGATGGTGCAGCAGGCGAAGGCCGGCAAGCTGAACGGCTACCTGCTGGAGGGAATGGCCTGTCCCGGCGGCTGCGTAGCCGGCGCGGGCACCATCCGCCCCATCAACAAGGCGACGGCGCAGGTCGGCCTCTACCAGAAGGCGGCCCCGCTGCAAAAGGCGGAGGATTCGGCCTTCGCCGATCTGGCGGAAAAACTGGACTGAAAAACGGGCCCGAAGCTCCGGCTTCGGGCTGCTTTTCTTTAGTTTGCGTTAAGGTACACATGAGATATTGATGGAGAAGGGAGTGAGAGCGATGCGGCTGTTGCTGGCTGAGGATGAACGGGAGCTTTCCCGGGCGCTGACGACGGTGCTGGAGCGCAGCGGCTATGGGGTTGATGCGGTCTTTGACGGGCAGGACGCCCTGGACTACCTTCGGACCGGCATCTATGACGGCGCGATTCTGGATATTATGATGCCGAAGCTGGATGGCCTCTCCGTTCTGCGCCAGCTCCGCCGGGAGGGAAATCCGGTGCCGGTGCTGCTGCTGACGGCGAAGTCGGAGATCGACGACCGGGTCGCAGGTCTGGACAGCGGAGCAGACGACTACCTGACCAAGCCTTTCGCCATGAAGGAACTCCTGGCCCGCATCCGTGCCATGACCCGGCGGCAGGTTGGCGCGCCGGATGTGGTTCTGGCTGTGGGGAATCTGCGGCTCGATCGCCGCACTTTCGTTCTTTCCACCGAAAGCGGCTTTTTCCGTCTGGCAAACCGGGAGTTCCAGATCATGGAGTTGTTGATGAGCAGCCCTGGCCAGGTCTTTTCGGCGGATCACTTTCTCGAGAAGATCTGGGGTTGGGACAGCGAGGCAGAGGCCAGCGTGGTCTGGGTCTACCTGTCTTATCTGCGGAAAAAGCTGGCTGCGCTGAATGCCAACGTGCGAATCCGGGCTGCCCGCAACCTTGGCTACTGTCTGGAGGTGGAGCATGATACCTAGACTTCGCCGCCGCTTTGTCGCAGCGGCCATGCTGGCAGTGGTCATCGTTCTGGGACTGATTATGGCCGCCGTCAATGCCGTCAACTATCTTGATCTTTGCCGCAGTACCGGCGCGCGTTTGGATGTTCTGGTGGAGAACGGCGGCAGTTTTCCCCGGGTTGAGAGCGGAACGCCAGCGGGAAAGGCGCCCCGCGGTGGACTTTCGCCGGAAGCGCCCTTTGACACCCGCTATTTTACGGTCATTGTGGATCAAGGCGGGAATGCGGTCCTCATAGATACAGGCCGTATCGCCGCTGTCTCCACGGAAACGGCGGCGGAATATGCGGAATCCCTCTATGCCGCCGGGAAAACATCCGGCTTCCTCGGCGCTTACCGGTATCAGGCCCGGGAGGCCGGGACGGGAACGATGTATGTCTTCCTGGATTGCAGCCGGGAGCTTCAGAGCTTCCGCGCCTTCCTGCTCGCCAGTCTGGCCGTCAGCGCGGCGGGACTGCTGCTGGTGTTTCTTCTGGTGCTGCTGCTATCCGGGAAGGCGATTCGCCCAGTGGCGGAGAGCTATGAAAAGCAGCGACAGTTTATCACCGACGCCAGCCATGAGATCAAGACACCCCTGACCATCATCGACGCCGATGTAGAGGTACTGGAGCTGGAGCTCGGCGGCAATGAGTGGCTGAAGAGCATCCGAAATCAGGTTGCCCGCATGGCGGAGATGACCCGGAATCTGGTGATGCTTTCCCGGATGGAAGAGGACGGAAAAACCATGCCTATGGTTGATTTTTCACTCTCTGACGCGGTTCTGGAGACAGCCCAGTCTTTTTCTGCCGTCGCTGCAACCCGGGAGATGGTGCTGAAACTCTATGTGGAGCCGGGCCTGAGTCTTTGCGGCAATGAGGCGGCCATCCGCCAACTCATCTCTATCCTGCTGGACAATGCGCTGCGCTACGGCCTGCCGGAAAAGCCCATTCAGCTGACGCTCCGTGCATCCGGACGCCGCCGGGAGCTGTGGGTGGAAAATGAGACGGCGGGCGTGGAACAGGGGAATCTGGACCGGCTGTTTGAGCGGTTCTACCGTCCGGACGCCTCCCGCAGTACGGAGACCGGCGGTCATGGCATCGGCCTGTCCGTCGCCCGGGCCATCGTGGCCGCCCACCGGGGGAAAATCTCTGCCGCCAGCGCCGACGGTGTGCAGATCCGTTTTACCGTTCTGCTTTGATACAACGACCGGGCCGCAGGACCCGGTCGTAGTTTTAAGTTCGGTTAAGGTTTCCTTTATATAATCCGCTCATACCGGAGCGGGGAGGAACACCATGAACGAGCAGATTGTCTTTCAGCGGTATGAGATCAAATACCTGATTACCGTGAAACAGCGGGAGTTGATTCGGACGGCCATGGCGCGGCATATGCTGCCGGATCCCCATGGCCGCAGCACCGTGTGCAGCGTCTACTATGACACGCCGAGCTGTTATCTGATCCGCCGCTCTCTGGAGGGTGGAATCTACAAAGAGAAGCTTCGCCTGCGCAGCTACGGCGTTCCGTCCGCCGGGGACGAGGTATTTGTGGAGCTGAAAAAGAAATACGAATCCGTGGTCTATAAGCGGCGGATCGCCATGGTGGAGTTTGAGGCCGAGCAATATCTGGCCGGAGCAGCAGAGGGCCGGAATTGTCAGATCGGCCATGAAATCGACTATCTCCTGGCCCACTATGCGCCGCTGCAGCCGGCGGTACTGCTCTCCACGGAGCGGGAGGCGTTTTTCGGACGGGAGAAGCCGGGATTCCGGCTCACCTTCGATGAAAATATTCTCTGGCGCGGCTATGACCTGTCCCTGTCCAGGGGCGTCTACGGTGCGCCGCTGCTTCCGGCAGGACAGATCCTGATGGAGCTCAAGACCGGCGGCGCCATCCCGCTTTGGATGACGGAGCTGCTGACCCGGAATCAAATTTTCCACACGTCCTTCTCCAAATATGGCAGCGCCTACCGGCAGATGCTTGCACAAAATTCAATGGGAGGAATCCACCATGTCTGAATCTATTTTTCAGGGGTTGTTTGACGGCGGAACCGTCGCCACGGTTTCGGTGCAGACCTTTCTGCTCTGCATCGGCACGGCCCTGGTTCTGGGACTGTTTCTCGCCCTAACCTACAGCTTCCGCAGCCATACAACCAGAAGCTTTGTCGCCACTCTGGCCATTCTGCCCGCCGTGGTCTGTGTGGTCATCATGATGGTCAACGGCAACGTCGGGGCCGGCGTGGCGGTGGCCGGAGCTTTTGGGCTGGTCCGGTTCCGTTCCGCGCCGGGTACCGCCCGGGAGATCGGCACGATTTTTCTGGCCATGGCCGCGGGACTCATTACCGGAATGGGCTATCTGGCCTACGCGGTACTGTTCACCCTGATTCTGGGCCTGGCCCTGCTGCTCTGCCAGCTTCTGATCCGGCCAACCGGCGGGCAGAGCCTGCTCCGGATCACGGTGCCGGAGGACCTCGACTATACGCAGATGTTCGACGATGTGTTCGCCCGCTATACCAAAGAATGTGAGACCGTCTCGGTCAAAACCACCAATATGGGCAGCCTGTTCCGGCTGACCTATCGAATCACCATGAAAGACACCGCGGAGGAAAAGGCATTCATCGACGCCCTGCGCTGCCGCAACGGCAACCTGGAGGTCAGCATTTCCCAGGAGGAGGCGGACGCATATGCGCTGTAAGCGGTGGAGCTGGGTCACAGTTGTTCTGTCCGCCGTCCTGCTTGCCGGATGTGCGGCCCCTTCGGCCGGCGGACAGACGCCTGTCTCCCCGGACGGTGTACCGGAGACGTCGGAGCCGGACACGGCTTCCATGGAAGTGACGGCGCTCCCGGACAGCGGCGAGCTGTTCTCGGACGCCGACCGGGAAATCGGCTATGAGGAATCGACCACCGCCGTGATCGAACTGAATGACGGCGGGAGCTCCTGTGATTCCGGTTCCGTGCTGATTTCCGGTTCCACGGTGACCATCGGCGAGGCCGGAGCCTATCTCCTGCGGGGCAGCCTGTCCAACGGGCAGATTGTTGTCCGCGCGGACGAAAAGGACAACGTTCACCTCATTTTGGAGGGAGTTTCGGTGCAGTGCACCGGCGGTGCAGCCCTCTATGTGGCTGAGGCCGACAAGGTGGTGGTCACCCTGGTCAAGGACACGGAAAACAGCCTTGGCTCCTCCGGCGCGTTCGCGGCCTCAGAGGAGGCCAATATCGACGCTGCGGTCTTTTCCCGGGCTGACCTGACCTTCAACGGCGAGGGAGGTCTGAATGTCTCCTGTGAAACCGGCCACGGCATCGTCTCCAAGGATGATCTTGTCGTGATCTCCGGTAGCTACGGAGTGACGGCCTCCGGCCATGCACTCTCCGGCAAGGACAGCGTCCGTATCGCCGGCGGCGATTTTGCCCTTGAGGCAGGCACGGACGGCATCCACGCGGAAAATGCCGACGATCCGAGTCTTGGCTACCTGTGTATTGCGGACGGCAGTTTTGTAATCCGCAGCACCAGCGACGGCCTCGACGCCGCCTCCACGCTGGAGATCCGAGGCGGAAGCCTGAACATCGCTGCGGGAGACGACGGCATCCACAGCGACGGCGATCTGATCCTCTCCGGCGGCGTCATCGGAATCACGGAAAGCGTGGAGGGGATCGAGGGGATGTGCGTTGCGGTCTCCGGCAGTGAGATCACCCTTTGCGCCTCGGACGATGGTATCAACGCGGCCAGTCCGGAAGCGAGCGGCGATACAATGCGCACCGTCTCTGACTGCTGGATTATAATCAGCGGCGGCAGGCTGGAAATTGACGCCTCCGGCGACGGAATCGACTCCAACGGCGACCTTTTGGTCACCGGCGGAGAGACCTACGTTGCCGGACCGTCATCGGGCGCCGACAGTGCGCTGGACTATTCCGGTTCGGCTGTGATTACGGGCGGCATCTTTGCGGCGTCCGGTTCCAGCGGCATGGCCATGAATTTCGGCGCGTCCTCCACCCAGCCCGCCTTTCTGGTGACGCTGCCGCAGGGTTACACCGGCAGTTCGGTCACAGTTTCCGCTGCATCCGGGGCAGAGCTGCTCCGCTGGAGCTGTGAAAAGTCCTTTGATTCTCTGGTTTTCAGCAGTCCGGAACTGTCGGTTGGCGAGACGTACATGGTGACGGTAGGAGATCAGAGCCTTTCCGTGGAGCTGACGGATACAATCACCGGAAGCAGCATGGGCAGCTTTGGCGGCGGACAGCGGGGCGGCCGGGGAGGCACCAAGCCCGAGGGGATGCCAGAGGATCCGTCCGGCGGCATGGACGGCGAAAGAACGCCGCGGCAATGGGAGACGGACGGCGAGGTGCCCGGAATGCCGCCCGACGGCACTGCGCCCCGGGATACAGAAACCTGGAAAGAGGGATAAAAAACCGCGGCCGGTCTGTTTCAGACCGGCTGCAGTTTTTCTGGTTTGATTTAACTGTGTGTTCAGAGCAAAATGTCCGCAAGCGACTTGGAGGCGAAGTGGGTGGGGCGCGGGGTGGCGTCCTCCCGGGCATAGCCGAGAATCAGCAGCGCCACCGGTCCGAGGTTGGCGGCAAGATCGAAGGCCTCCGCCATCCGGCGGGGATCCCAGTGCATCACCCAGATCGAGCCGACGCCGAGGTCGGTAGCTTCCAGCATCATGTGGGTCGTCACAATGCTGGCGTCGATCTCACCGCTCCGCTTCCCGTCAAAGGGCCGCTGCCAGCACGCCTCCCGGTCATAGCAGACAAGAAGCGCCTTGTCAAAATGCAGATTGCTGCGGGTGACTTCCTGCAAAGCCTGTTTCTGCACCTCGCTGCGGATGACCAGGATCCGCTGGGGCTGAAAATTGCAGGCCGTCGGCGCGGCCAGGCCTGCCTGCAGGATCTTTTCCAAAACGTCGCCGGGGATCTCCCGGTCTGCGTAATGCAGGACGGAAAACCGGCTGCGAGCCTGATCCAGAAAGTCCATTACAGCTGTGCTTTGGCCTTTTCCAGCGCTCGGGCGAGCTGGTCGGGGCAGGAGGTGGGTTTGAAGCCGCAGTGGATGCCCTTCAGCCTGTCGATGACCTCGTCGATGTCCAGACCCTCGACTAGACGGCCAATGCCCTGAAGATTGCCGTTGCAGCCGCTGGTGTAGACGACGTTGTGCAGCTTGTGATCGATGATCTCAAAGTGGATGTTGGTGGAACAGGTGCCCTGGGTGCGGTAATCGAATTCCATGGTATTTGACTCCTTTTTATGTTTTTCCTTCCGTTACAGCAGGGAGACGAGATCAGCATATGCAATCCCGCAGTAGGCAGCCAGATCATCGGGGGAGAGAATGATCTGACAGCCCCGGGTTCCGGCAGAAACGGCGATCTCGTCATAGAGCTGGGCCGTTTCGTCCATGCAGGTGGGGAACTTTTTCTTCATGCCCACAGGCGAACAGCCGCCCCGGACATAGCCGGTCAGCGGCAGCAGCTCCTTCACATGAATCAGCTCTACCTTTTTGTCTCCGGCGGCTTTGGCTGCCTTTTTGAGATCCAGCTCACAGCAGACCGGAATGCAGAACACAAGATACCCCTGCTTTTCTCCCCGCGCCACCAGGGTTTTGAACACCTGCTCCGATGGCATTCCCGTAGCCTCGGCGGCGTGCATGCCGCTGAGATCCTGCTCGTCGTAGTCGTATTCCGCCGTGCGGTAGGCAATGCCGGCGGCGTCCAGCAGCCGCATCACATTGGTTCGGATCATGCCGGTCCCTCCCTCATTGTGAGGTATTATACCGCAAAGATCGGGTGCTTGCAAGATTTGTGTGAACATGTTACAATGACAAAAACGTACTTTTTTCCATAAGGAGAGAATTGTTATGTCGATCGAACGGGTTCGCGCCTTCTTCCAGCAGTATGGACTGGAAGATCGGATTCAGGAATTTGACGTCTCCAGCGCCACGGTGGAGCTTGCGGCCCAGGCCGTCGGTGTGGAGGGCGCCAGGATCGCCAAGACGCTATCCTTCCTGCTGAAGGACGGGAGCTGCATCCTGATCGTCGCCGCCGGTGACGCCAAGGTGGACAACGTCAAATACAAGAATTATTTCGGCACGAAGGCCAAGATGCTGCCCCATGATGCCGTGCCGGAGTATGTGGGTCACGCCGTCGGCGGCGTCTGTCCCTTTGCCGTCAAGGAGGGCGTCAAGGTGTACCTGGACGAATCCCTCAGACGGTTTGAGACGGTGTTCCCGGCGGCCGGCAGCAGCAACAGCGCCATCGAGATGTCCATGGAGGAGCTGGAGAAGTATTCCGGCGCCGAGGCCTGGATCGACGTCTGTAAGGGCTGGCAGAGCGAAGCATAACCGGAAGGACTGCGGGGCGATGCTCCGCAGGCTTTTTGCATGAAATGGGATCCGTGGGGCATACTGACTCCAAACATTCGCTTGGAGGGAATTCCATGAACGACAATCCGGACCGCATGGAACAGGAACGGGAACAGATGACGGAGCTGGGGACCAGCGCAGTCAAAACCAACTACGGCGTGATTTATACCCTGTCCATCATCGGCCAAATCGAGGGCCACCAGACTCTGCCGGAGAACGTCAAGACGACGAAATATGAGCATATTCTGCCACTTCTGGCCGGCATTGAGGAAAACGAGGAAATCGGCGGCCTCCTGCTGCTGCTCAATACCGTGGGCGGCGATATCGAGGCGGGCCTGGCCATCGCGGAGCTGATCTCCGGAATGAAAAAACCGACGGTGTCTCTGGTGCTCGGCGGCGGCCACTCCATTGGCGTTCCCCTGGCCGTGGCAGCAAAGAAGTGCATGATCGCCCAATCGGCCAGCATGACCATCCATCCGGTGCGGATGACGGGTATGGTCATCGGTGCGCCTCAGACCTACCAGTATTTCAACAAGGTGCAGGATCAGATTCTGGACTTTGTCACGGCCCACTCTAAGATCACAAAAGCGCAGCTTCTCCACTATATGATGGCCACCGGCGAGATCGCCACGGATGTGGGTACGGTTCTCTACGGCCAGGAGGCAGTGGACTGCGGCCTGATCGAGCGGGTGGGCAGTCTCGGCGACGCCCTGGACTGCCTCCACCGGCTTATTGAACGGAATCAGCGGAAAAAACCAAAATAAGAAGCAGGGCGAAGACATCCGTCTTCGCCTTTCGCATTGGCGGAACTATTTCATGACAGATATCGCCGGGAGAGGAGACGGCATATCCGGAAAAGATGATAACATGGACTGGAAATACTTCTCTGTTTGTGGTACTATATATATTCAGTGAAAAAATGTACCGACAGACAGGAGGAACCATATGTCGTATCTCTATGCTATATTCCTGGGCATTGTGCAGGGTGTGGCGGAGTTTCTGCCCATTTCCAGCTCCGGCCATCTCTCCATCTTTCAGCATTTTCTGAACCTGCAGAATCCGGAGGAGAGCAACCTGTTTTTTGATGTCCTG